>JAGAPJ010000091.1 GCA_017623315.1 Clostridia bacterium
CAACCGTTAAAAGACCTTTATAACGAACGGTTGAAGCCGCACAGTAATAGCAAAGACTCATTTTTTCACGCACGTTTGTAAAAAGGCGTGAATATGGCGCACCACCGAAAATATCGCACATAACCATTAAGGGAAGTGAAATATCGTCGTCGCCGTATAATTCGGTTGAAAAGCCCAGAACAAGCTTACCCTGCTTAATGTCCATTTTTTCAAAAACGGTATTAACCTTTTTAGCAGGTGCAGTGGGCTTGCAAAGGCGATAATCTGTTATGTTATCACGCCCAATTTCGCTAAATCTTTCGCTAACACCTTCAAAAAACTTTTGGGGTAGACTTTCGCCGATAACCTGCACACGCACAAATGCATTAGACAGCATATTTTGCCACGCTTTGTAAAGGCTTTCGCCCGTAATGGCTTTAACCTGCTCGACAGTACCGCATTTTTGAATACCGTAAGCATCATTCTTATACATTTCACTTATAAGGCGGTTTTTAGCGTACACTCGCTTTTCAGCAATTTCGCCCTTAATATGCTCAATTGCCTTGCGCTTTTCACGCTGAAGGTCATTTTCCATAAATGCGCCGTTTTCTAAATTAGGCTCGAAAATCAGTCCTAAAAGCATATCACTTGCCGCTTTCACAAGTGAATCGCTGTCAAAAGTAAAGCGGTCGTTAATAACCGAAATACGCATTGATAAAAGCTGGCAGTCACCGTATTTTTCAGCGCTTGCGTCCAAACGAGCACCGTAAAGCTTGTTAAGTTTTAAATTAAGCGCCGAAAAGTCGGGATATTTTTGGCTTGAAGCTGTTAAAATAAAGGGTAACAGCGCATTTTCAGCCACAGTTTCGGCTTTTAGGGGTAAATAAAAATTGTATGAAATACTTGTGGTGTTAAAACGGTTGTTTTCAACAAATAACCCTTCTACACCGTTTGCTATTGAAACAATTTTTGCAGACACTTTAAAAATTCTCCGTTTCAAAAAATATAATTATAGTAATTATAACACAGTTTATTTATTTTTGCTACTATTTATTTAAATTATAGTTTGCAGGGGACTTAATTAAGAACTCGTAGGGGCAGGCGTCCTCGACTGCCCGTTAAAACTCCACTTTATTTACGGACAGTCCGGGAGGCCTGTCCCTACAAAATATTAATATAGCCTGTGCGATAAACCCCAATTTAAAAATCAAAACGGCTGGCTTTTAAACCAACCGTTGCTTTATTTTTTAATTCCTAAACTTATATCAATCCAATTTTCAACCGTATAATCTTCGCCAAGCGCCGCTACCAATTCATCATAAACGGCATTTGCACGCAAGCGGAAGTCGGCTATTTGCTCCTTCGACCATACAAAACCTGCCGCAGGGTCATCCCAATTTAATATGGAATCAAATTCATTACTTAATTCTTCTATTTTGTTTTTTAATTTGTTTGAAATCGGGAATTTTTCAAGCGATAAAAGCCCCTCGCCGTTCATACCCCAAATGCAAGACCCCGCACAATAATCAAACATAAATTTTATGTGCCTTGACAGTTCCATATGCTATCACCTCACACCTATATTATAATGTAACTTACACTTAATTTCAATAAAATACATTAATATTCCTTAGTTGCAAATTATAACCATATATGGTAAGATTTTATTATAAACGGTATTTTCATTTTTGGAGGAGAGCAAAATGGCAAAATCGGGCACCAAAACCTTTGTAATGGTTTTGAAAATTCTTTTATCGATATTTTTAAGCTCTATATTCGTAATAACAGCATTTGTACTACCTATTTATTATTCGGTGGCAGGTATATTTACCCCCAAGACCGTTACAACCGTTGTTCAAAATATTGATTTTGTGGAAATAATAAAGGATTCGGAAGAATTTAATACCGTAATTGAGGATTTAGGAATTGACAAAAACGCAGTAAACAAAATTGTGCAGTCGGATGAATTTGGTGATTTTCTTGAAAGTTGCACAGGTACAGTAATGGATGCCGTAATTAATGACCCCCATTACCTAGAATCCTTTGATGTTGGGGTTTTACAGGATATTGTCAACAATCATGTTGATGATATTACCGCCGTTTTACAAGAAGAGATTAACGGTTCAATAAAAAAAGAAGACGTACAGTCTACAATGCATAAATTCCTTGAGGAAAATTCCGACCAAATTAAAGAAAACATTTTGTATTTGGCACCCTCCAACGAAAAATCACACCCCGCTTATAAAATAATGTCGTTCATACAAACAACCCTGAAATTGCCGGTTATTTTACTTGCCATTTTATTTGAAGTATTGCTTTTGGGTTTAATTTACCTTTTAAACAAAAATAAATTTGGCGGCTTTATTTGGACAACTGTTAATTCGGCAATTCTTTTGGTTTTATTAACCCTTGTGTTTGCCCTTTTCAAAAGCAACTTTATAACTAACGCCTTTATATCAGCCCCAAATATTTGGGGTAACGTTGCAACCACAATGCTTGGTACCGTTACCGCAAAACTTTTAATTGCAATTATTGTACTTTTATTGCTTATAACAGCCTGCATTATTGCATTTATATTGCTTAAAAAATATGCAGCTAAAAAAGAGGTAGTGGCTATTAACGAAACTTCGATAGAGCCTGAAACTATTACAAAGGCCGAACAGCCTTTAGAAGAAGTAGACGAATAAATTTTGGACAAAGCAGTTTTTCGGGCTGCTTTGTCTTTTTATTTATAGAAAACTATTAAATAACTATTAATTGCAAATTATAAATAAATATGGTAAAATATGCTTTAAAGAGGTGATAATTTTGGCACGACAGCATAAACGCGGTTTGAGGATACCGACAAGAGTAATAGCATCGGCATTGCTTTTACTTTTACAGTTTGCGTTTTTATTTGCGGTACTTTACAATTTTACAATTCATTCGGCGGGTGTGCTTGTGCTATCATCAGTCATTGGTATGGTAACGGTTATTTTTATAATTAACCGCCGCGGCAATCCCGACCATAAAATGAGCTGGATTATTTTTATTCTTTTGTTCCCTATTTTTGGTATTTCGGTTTATCTTTTATGGGGCGGCAACAGCCTTATGCCGCATATCCGCAAAAAAATGCGAGTTTGCGAATCGCATTATTTACCGTTTTTGGAAGATAATAAGGATATAGTAACCCGTTTGCGTTACTTTGACATTAACCATTCACGTCAGGCTGAATTTTTGGTTAACGAATCACGCTATCCCCTTTACGACGGCACTTCAAGTGAGTATTTACCGTCGGGCGAAAGGTTTTTTGAAAGGCTTCTTGCTGAGCTTGAAAATGCGCAAAAATATATTTTTATTGAATTTTTCATCATTGCCGAGGGATATATGTGGGATGAAATTCATAAAATTTTAAAGCGCAAGGCGGCAGAGGGGGTTGAGGTTAAAATTATTTGCGACGACTTTGGGTCGATAAAGCGCCAAAGCCAAGGCTTTTTAACAAAGCTTCGCCGTGAAAATATTGAAATTGCGGTATTTAACCCCATCCACCCAATTTTTAACATTTTTATGAATAACCGCAACCACCGTAAAATTGTAGTAATTGACGGCGAGGTTGCCTTCACAGGCGGCGTTAATATCGGTGATGAATATATAAACCGCTACCGTCGCTTTGGTCATTGGATGGACAGCGGAATTATTCTTTACGGCAAGGCAGTAAAAAGCTTTTTGTGTATGTTCTGCATTATGTGGGAATTTGTAACCAATAAGCGTATTGATTTTAATTCCCATTTAGGTGAAAGCTTTTCATATGACGACGCCTTTGTCGTGCCTTACAGTGACGGTCCGCTCAACGATAATAACCCCGCCGAAGGCATTTATATGCAAATACTGAATTCGGCACAGCGTTACGTTTATATAATGACACCCTATTTAATAATTGACGATATGATGACGTCGGCATTATGTATGGCGGCAAAATCGGGCATTGAGGTTTGTATTGTAACCCCACACGTGCCTGACAAATGGTACGTGCACAACGTAACACAATATCATTATTTGGATTTACTGAAAAGCGGTGTTAAAATTTACGAATATACCCCCGGCTTTATTCATTCAAAGGTATATTTGTCGGATGACAGCATTGCAAACGTTGGGTCGGTTAATATGGACTATCGCAGCTTTGTTTTCCACTTTGAATGTGGCGTATGGTTAAGCGATAAAAAGACTGCGCTTGACATTAAGCACCACTTCCGCGAGGTTTTGGCAGTTTCAAAGGAAATCACCTTAGAAAAATGGAAAAAACGTTCGGTTTTTGTGCGAATAAAACAAGCACTGTTACACATTTTCGGTCCGTTTATGTAATTGACAAGCGGCGCTTCTTTTGTTATAATAACTGTGTAAATGAATTTTTTAGAAAGGCGGCATACTTTTATGAAAAACGTTTGGAAAGTAATTGTTGCAGTTTTAGCATTGTTCGGCGCTTTGGTTGGCGCGCTTGTTATTGTTGATAAAATTAAAAACAAAAACCGCATTAAAGGCGAATACCTTGAATGTGACGACGACGCTATCCCCGAAGTTGATGACTAACAAATAATGGCAAAGGCTCCTTTGGGGGCCTTTTATTATATAAAAAAATCTTCTATTTTTTGTTGCCTTTGCTGAAAAAATCTTATTTTTTTATATAACTTTTACCTTTTTTATGCAATTTACACAAAAATTAGACAAAATTTACTGCTAACAGGCAATAGAATTTTTTGTAAGAATAATGTATTATATTTAATATAAAATATTAATGGAGATGATTAGATGACAAAGCTTTCCTCAACAAAGCTTGCCACACTTATAGAAAAGAAGCTTTCACACAACTTCGGCGTTACACCCGAACAAGCATCTGACGAGCTTTTTTATAAGGCAAGTGTTTTAACACTGCTTGATATTATGAAGGAACGCAGAAGCGAATTTAAAAAAGCAACTGCCGAACAGCAGGCTAAAACCGTATATTATTTAAGCATGGAATTTTTAATGGGCCGTTCCTTTAAAAATAACCTTTACAACCTTGATATGACCTCTACTATGGAAAAGGCGCTTAAAAAGTTTGACGTAAGGCTTGAAAACCTTTACGAGCTTGAACCCGATGCAGGTTTAGGTAACGGCGGTCTTGGCCGTCTTGCTGCTTGCTTCTTGGATGCACTTTCAAGCGGCGGTTATTCGGCAATGGGTTACTGCATTAATTACGAGCTTGGCATTTTCCGTCAAAAGTTGGTTGACGGTTGGCAAACCGAAATGCCTGACTTTTGGCTTCCCGGCGGTGGCGTTTGGCTTGAAGCCCGTCCTGGCTCGGCGGTTGACGTTAACTTTGACGGCTATGTAAACGAATGGTGGGACGAAAACGGCGAACACCGTCTTGAGCATAAGGATTATAAAACCGTTCGCGCCGTACCCTATGATCTTATGGTTGCAGGTAAGGACGGTAAAACCGTTAATGCGCTTCGCCTTTGGAGTGCTGAATGCCGCGAATTTAATATGTCGGCATTTAACCAAGGTGATTACGTGCGCGCAATTGAACAGCGCGCTATGGCTGAAAATTTTTCAAAGGTATTATACCCTGCTGACAACCATTACGAAGGTAAGTCTTTAAGACTTCGCCAGCAGTATTTCTTGGTATCTGCTTCAATTCAGGATATTTTACACCGCCACCTTCGCAACTATAACACACTTAACAATTTGCCCGATAAGGTAGCAATTCACATTAACGATACACACCCCACACTTTCTATTCCAGAGCTTATGCGCTTCTTGCTTGATGAATGCGGCTACACTTGGGACGATGCGTGGAGCCTTGTTACCCGTACCGTTGCCTACACCAACCACACCATTATGCAGGAAGCACTTGAATGCTGGCCTGAAAGCCTTATTAAAGAGCGTGTACCCCGTATTTACCAAATTATTAAGGAAATTGACCGACGCTACCGTCAAGAAGTTATTGCAAAAACAGGCGACTTTGATTTGGCTGAACGCGTAAGCGTTGTTTCAAACGGCGTTGTAAGAATGGCAAACCTTTGCTGTGCAACCTGCCACACCGTAAACGGCGTTTCGAAGCTTCACAGTAAAATTTTGGTTGACGAACTATTTAAGGATTACGTTCGTTTAACACCCGATAAATTTACAAACGTTACAAACGGCATTGCACACAGACGTTGGCTTTGCTGTGCTAACCCCAAGCTTACCAAGTTCTTAACCGAAACTATTGGCGACGACTTTATCCGTGATGCTCGTAATTTAGAAAAGCTTATGGAATATAAGGACGACAAGGCAGTTTTAGATGAACTCGCAAAAATCAAGCGTGCTAATAAGGAACGCTTTGCAAAGCACATAAAAAATACCACAGGCGTTGTTTTAAACCCCGATTCTATTTTTGATATGCAGGTTAAGCGCTTGCACGAATATAAGCGTCAGCATCTTAACGTTTTAAACATTATTAGCGAATATCAGTTTATTAAAAACAACCCCAACGCACCCTTTACCCCCAAAACCTATATCTTCGGTGCAAAAGCTGCCCCCGGTTATTTGTTTGCTAAGCAGGTAATTCAAATGATTTGGGAATTATCACAGCTTTTGGAAAACGACCCCGATGTTAAAGACAAGTTAAAGATTGTTTTCCTTGAGGATTACCGCGTAACTATGGCAGAGCTTATGATTCCGTCGGCCGATATTAGTGAACAAATTTCACTTGCTTCTACCGAAGCTTCTGGTACAGGTAATATGAAGCTTATGATGAACGGTGCAATTACCTTGGGTACTGAAGACGGCGCAAATGTTGAAATTCACAGCGAGGTTGGCGACGATAACATTATTATCTTTGGTATGCAAACCCCCGAGGTTTTACGTTTGCAAAAACAGGGTTATTCACCCTGCGAGCATTATAACAATAACCCCGTTTTGCGTGATGCGCTTGACTTTATTGGTAAGGGCTTTGGCGGCATGAGCTTTGACAGCATTTACCACACCTTAAAATATAACGACACTTATATGGCACTTGCTGACTTTGCCGATTATCAGGCAGCGCAGAAAAAGGCCACTGCACTTTATAATGACCGTGACGTATGGAACAAAATGTCACTTACAAATATTGCCAAATCGGGCGTGTTTGCTTCTGACCGTTCAATTGAAGACTATGCGCGCGATATTTGGCACATTAAGCCGGTTGAATAATTATGAAATTTTATCCATTTGATTCTAGAAATCAAGCCCATAAAAGCAAACTTGGTGCCTTAGCCGAAGGGGAAACCCTTCGGCTTAGACTGCTTTTGCCCGAAAATTTAAGGGTCAGCCGTGCATATTTAATGGTTAGAAACGACCAAACAGGCAACTTGGACAAGGTTTCAATGAAAAAAGGCGAGCAAAAGGACAACTGCTTTTATTGGGAATGTAGCATTTGCTTAAACGAGGGCATTTATTGGTACGCCTTTAAGTTTAACACCGCCGAAACTGAATTTTGGGTAACTAAATTTGACCATTCGCTTGGTGAAATTTCAAATGACGGTGCGTGGTGGCAGTTAACCGTTTACAACAAAAGCTATCAAACACCGTCGTGGCTTGACGGCGGTATTATTTACCAAATATTTCCCGACAGGTTTTATAATTCGGGCAAAGCAAAGAAAAATGTACCTAACGACCGATATTTAGTTAAGGATTGGGACAAAACGCCCGAATTTACACCCCAAAAGGAAAGTGACGGCAGCAAGTTTTTAGGTAACGACTATTACGGCGGTGACCTAAAGGGTATTGAAAAGAAGCTACCTTACCTTAAAAAATTGGGTGTTAACTGCATTTATTTAAACCCCATTTTTGAAGCGCATTCCAATCACCGCTATAACACCGCAAATTATATGAATATTGACCCACTTTTAGGTACCGAAAAGGACCTTGAAAGCCTTGTGTCCGCCGCCGAAAAGCTTGGCATTTATATTATTTTGGACGGTGTTTTCTCCCACACGGGTGACGACAGTATTTACTTTAATAAATACAACCGTTACAACTGTTTGGGTGCTTACCAAAGTGATGAGTCTCCCTACCGCAGTTGGTATGACTTTGGCGAAACCCACGACGATTATGAATCTTGGTGGGGCATTTCCACCCTTCCAGAAACACAGGAAAACGACCCAAATTTTACAGAATATATCACAGGCGAAAAGGGCGTTATTCGCCATTGGTTAGGGCTTGGCGTTAAGGGCTTCCGTTTGGACGTTGCAGACGAGCTACCCGACCAATTTTTAGACAGGGTGCGTGTTGCGGTTAAAGCCGACAGTAACGAAAACTTCCTGCTTGGCGAAGTGTGGGAGGATGCCACAAACAAAATAAGCTACAACGCCCGTCGCCGCTTTTTACGCGGCAAGCAGCTTGATTCGGTTATGAATTATCCCTTTGCGAATGCAATTATAAACTATTTAAAGGGTGGTAATTCGCGTGATTTAATTGACACCGTGCTTCAAATTTTGGAAAATTATCCACCACAAGCGGTCAAGCTTTTGATGAACCATATTGGCACACACGACACACAGCGCATTCTTACCGTTTTGGGTAGTAATGGGGAATTTGTAAATGACCGCGAATGGCAGGCAAAGCAAAAGCTAACACCTAAGCAATACGAAAAAGCCGTTAAGCTTTTAAAGGTTGCGGCGGTTTTGCAGTATACACTACCCGGTGTGCCTTCACTTTACTATGGTGATGAAGCCGGTATGGAGGGCTATGGCGACCCGTTTTGCCGCGCGACTTACCCCTGGGGTAACGAGGACCAAGACCTTTTGGCCTTTTACCAAAAGCTTGGTCAGTTCCGCCGAAGCTATAATGCCTTTAAATCAGGTGAGTTTATCCCCTTTTATGCAAACTTTGGCGAAATTGCTTATATGCGCAAATCTAAAAACCACACCGTTTTGATTGCCGCTACCCGTTGGCACGAAAAAATAGAAATTAACGTACCGAAGGAATTTGACAACGCAACCGCTATTTTCGGTAAGCCTTCACAAGACGGTGTTTTAACCCTTGAACCCTTTGGTTACACAATATTGGTAATTAAAAATCAAAAATAACCTTGATGTTTAGAAAAGACCTTGAAGCGTATGCTTCAAGGTCTTAAATTTTATTTATTTCTAATTTCGTTATAACCAGCTTCCATTTTTTCGTGAATCATATCACCTAGCTCGGTTGTATTCATACCCTCGTACTGACTGGGATATATAACGTCAATTATATTAAAATCAATAACCGTTTTTTTGCGGCAAATATTTTTTGGTATTGTCCTTGTGTTATTAATGGCACACACCACAATTGGCGCTTTTGATTTTAAGGCAATTTTAAAGCTGCCGTTTCTAAAGGGTAAAAGCTCGCAGGTTTTGCTTGTATAGCCTTCGGGGAAAAGACCGATTGATGCTTTTTGATCCTTCAAAGTGCGAATAGCTTCAATAATGGTTTTTGCAGCTTCACGGTCATTTTCACGGTCGATAAACAACCCATAAAGCTTTTGCATTGCCTTTGCAATTAGGGGCAATTTTTTAATAATATCCTTTTTGCCGATAAAGCCAATGTCGTGATGCGGAAAAACCGACATTAAAATTACGGGGTCTAAATCAAATTGATGGTTGCAAACAAACAGCATACGCTGGTCGTTCGGAACATCCTCAGGGTCCATACCGTGAAGTCTAATTTCAACCTTGGCAAGCCACACGATAAGTGGCAACGACCAATTTAAAATAAAGCGGTAAAATTTTGCTTCAAATTTATTTGGCGCTTTGGGCTTTGCAACCGCAAAAGCCAGCAACAACAAACCAATATGAATAATTATAAACCCAAGAAAAAAAGCAATATATAAAAGTGGGCTTAACCACCAAGAATAGCTTTTTTCAAAAATTGGAAAGAAGTTATTAAGTATCGGTAGCAGCGCACCCGCCGCTATTAGATAAAAATAAACCATTTTATACCTCTAATTTTGTTTACGAACAATTGAATATTCGTCGTAAAAATTGAAATAAGGACATTCAAATTTAGGCGAGGTTAAAAAGCGCTGCATTTCATCCTCGTCTAAATTAACATTACAATAATAGCAATCGTCCTCGTCATCATAAATATAATTTGAACAGTTTTCGCAATTACTTTTCATAACTATTCTTCCGTCTCTTCTTGGTCGTCGGGAGGTGTAGTTATATCCTCATTACCCTGCGAATTATCGGGCTGACTAGTTGTATCATCCGACGTGGTATTATCTGATGAAGTATCATCAGATGTTGTATTATCAGGTGTTGTATCAGTGCTTGTATCTCCTGTATTATCGTCGGGGTTGGTGTCTGACGGCTCGGACGGAGTTTCGGGTGTGGACGGTGTTGAGGGGGTTATACCCATAATTTGTGCATACCAGTCATTCTTTCTAACGCCGTTTTGCGCGATATACTCTTCAGGTGTTATTTTATCGTAGAAAAATGCGTGCAAAATATCCTTTGCATAGTCTAAATCGTAATAAACGCAGTCCCCCACGCCCTTAATGTTTTTACCCGGCATTTGATATTCGGTAAGGGGTATGCGTGACTGTGAGAAGGTTGGAGATTTTAACATAACGTCCCACGCAAGACCCATAATTTCGGTAAGCGAGAACGAGGTTTGAGTATGGGGCATCATAGCCTTTGCAAGCTTAATGTATTCGGTTTTTGGAAGTGTTAAAGCCTTGTTAAAAAGCTGTTCCATAACGTAACGCTGACGGTCGGTACGGCCATAGTCATTATTGGTGCCCCACACGTTTTTGGTTTTGCGTATGCGTGAATAAGCCACAGCCTGAATACCGTTAAGGTGGTGCACACCGGGTTCTAAAATATAATAAGGCTTAGGGTCAATTTTAACTAGCTCACAAAGTTCCTTAATACAACCGTTAAGTGCATATACACTTTTGCTCACAGGTACAACCTCACCCTTAACAAGCTCGGCATCAATACCACCGACAGCATCGATAATTTCAGCCATACCGTTAAAGTTAACGGTTGCATATTCTGAAATATCAAGCCCAAAGTTTTGGTTTAAGGTTTTAATTGCAAGCTCGGGTCCGCCCCAAGCGTAAGCCGTGTTAATTTTGCGATATTTAGTTTTACCCTTATATTCGATAGGTACCAAGCTATCACGCACAATTGAAACAATTTTAACGGTTTTTGCTTCGGTATCGATGCTTAGCACCATTATCGAGTCGGAATTACCCTTAAAGCCCTTACTGCGTGAGTCGATACCGAAAAGGGCAACATTAACAACACGTTGGTCAATAACGTTTTCAAAACCGAGTTCTTGTGGGGGCTTTTTATTGATTTCAGAATTATAATCATAATTAAAGGTATCAAGAATAACACCAACAACAATTGAAGCCACCAGCACTAATGAAACGACTGTTATAATGGTTGCTTTTTTCCAACGGCGCATATTTTTCCAGCCTTCACCTATACGCTGAAAAAAGCCTGCTATACCGTGCTTTTTCTTTTTAAAATTTTTATTTTTATAGTTAGTGCTTTGTGAAGAAATATCTATAAATCCGTTATTTTCTAATTCTTGCTTTTCTTCCATTACAAAATTCCTTTCATCCATTTAAAACACGTTTATATATTTCGCCCTTTTTCTGACCTGTTATAGCGGCGGATTCCTTGGCAGCACTTGAGGTTGACATTCCGTCGTCTATAAGCTTTAGCGCAATTTTTACTGCATCGTCAATTGTGTAATTTTCCTGCACCTCGTCAGCACCAGAAACAATAAGCACAAATTCGCCACGGGGGTCGTTTTCGCTATAATGGGAAATTGCTTCTTCAAGTGTGGTATGCATAACGCTTTCGTGAAGCTTTGTAAGCTCACGCACAACCGCAATTTTACGGTTGCCAAAATATTTAAGCATATCCGAAAGCGTATTTAAAAGCTTGTGGGGTGCTTCGTAAAAAATCATAGTGCGGGTTTCGGTTTTTAAACTGTCAAGATGCTGGCGGCGGCCGATTTTGTTCATAGTTAAAAAGCCTTCAAAGCAAAAGCGTCCGCTTGGCATACCTGAAATTGCAAGGGCGGTTATAACTGCGCTTGGTCCCGGGACTGATTCAACCTCGATACCGTTTTCGTAAGCGGCGCGGACTAAATCTTCACCGGGGTCGGAAATAGCAGGCATACCCGCATCCGACACAAGCGCGCAGCTTTCGCCGTTTAAAAGGCGCTGAATTATTAAATTACCCTTGCTGTTTTTATTATGCTCATAATAAGCGAGCATTTCTTTTTTTATATTAAAATGATTTAAAAGTTTAACGGTAACACGTGTATCCTCAACCGCTAAAAAGTCAACCTTTTCAAGCGTTGCAATGGCACGTGGTGAAAAGTCGGACAAATTGCCAATGGGTGTGCCGACAATATAAAGTTTTCCGCTCAAGGCAAATAATCCTCCTTATATTTCCCGTAAATTTCAACCATTTCGTCTGAAAATTTTCCGTTTTCTTCAACGTAAAGCACAGGGTCAATGCGCATACCCGCTTTAGCGCAGCGTTTACCTTCAACCAAAATAAGCCAAGGCTCCTCCCCTTTGCGCTGACACACAAGACGAAGCCGTTTCGGCTCTATCTTGTTATCGCTCATAAGCTTTAATAATTCGCAAAGTCTTTCGGGGCGGTGGCACATACAAAGTCGGCCCGAGGTTTGCAGCAGCTTTGCCGAAACCTTTATAATATCCTCTAAAGAGCATTCCACCTCGTGTCGTGCAACCTTGTGGCGCTCATTCGGGTTTTGAAGCCCCGCACCGTTTGCCTTATAAGGCGGGTTGCAGGTAATAAGAGTGTGACAGCCAAACGGCACCTTGCCCTTTAAATCCTTTAAGTCGGAATTTATTACGGTAAATTTTTCCAAATTAAGCCGGTCCTTGGTTTTTTGGGCTAAAGCAGCAGCCTCATCGCTTATATCAACACCGACAGCACTCGCTAAATTGCCGTCACGAAGCATTAAAAGCGGAATTATACCGCAGCCTGTACCTAAATCCACCATTTTATCGCTTTTTTTAGCGTTGGCAAAATTGCTAAGTAAAATGGCATCGGTGCCGAAAATATGGTTTTCCGACACCCAAAGACCAAAACCGTTTCCGAGAGGCTCAAATTTCATTAAGCTCGGCTCCATTTAACACCCTGAGGTGTGTCTTCCAAAATAATGCCCATTGCCTTTAATTTATCACGAATTTCGTCAGCGGTCTTAAAGTCACGGTTCTTTCTGGCTTCGCTTCTGGCATCAATAAGCGCCTGAATGTCGCTGTCAAGTACTTCTTCCTTACGGTTATAAACAAGACCCAAAACGCCTGTTAATTGGTCAAACATATCAGCACATGCTAAAAGACCGTTTTTCTCTAAACCATTTGCAATAGCGGTATTAATTTCACGAACGAGAGTAAAAATTGCCGCCAAAGCGTCAGCGGTGTTAAGGTCGTCTTCCATAGCGGTGGTAAAGTCATTCTTTGCAGTTTCAATAAATGCAGGAACTTCGCCACCCTCGACAGCGTTTTTAAGCGCAAAATCAATATTATCACGGCAGGTGTAAAGACGTTCAAGCGAATTTTTAGCCTGCTCGATAATTTCAACCGAATAGTTAATTGGACTTCTGTACTGTGACGAAACAAGGAAGTAACGAATTGCTTCATAGCCGTATTTTTCGGCAACGTCACGAACAGTAAAGAAGTTATTTAAAGATTTTGACATTTTGTGGTTGTCAACGTTAATAAAGCCGTTATGCATCCAATAATGTGCAAAGTCACAGCCGTTTGCAGCTTCACTTTGGGCAATTTCATTTTCGTGGTGAGGGAAGATAAGGTCTAAGCCACCGCAATGGATATCGATGGTCTGACCGAGATAACGGCAAGCCATAGCCGAGCATTCAATATGCCAACCTGGTCTACCCTTGCCCCAAGGAGATTCCCAATAAGGCTCGCCCGGCTTTGCGCCTTTCCAAAGGCAAAAGTCCATAGGGTCTTCCTTAATGTCACCTGTTTCAATGCGTGCGCCTGCTTCCAAATCCTCTAAAGGTTGATGAGAAAGCTTGCCGTATTCATTAAATTTTTTAGCACGATAGTAAACATCGCCTGCGGCTTCGTAAGCATAGCCCTTTTCCATAAGGGATGAAATAATTGCCTGAATTTCGGCAATATTGTCGGTAGCGCGGGGGTGAACGGTTGCTTCGCGAACGTTAAGACCCTTAGCATCGGTCCAAAATTCGCCTATAAAGCGTTCAGCCACCTCGGGCACGGTAATGCCTTCAGCGTTTGCTTTGTTAATAAGCTTGTCGTCAATATCGGTAAAGTTTTGAACAAAGTTTACCTTATAGCCACGCCATTCAAAATAACGGCGCAAAACGTCAAACACGCAAAGGGGACGCGCATTACCAATATGGATATAGTTATAAACGGTAGGACCGCAGGCGTAGATTTTAACCTCACCCTCGTTAATCGGTACAAACTCGTCCTTTTGTCTTGTTAAAGTGTTAAAAATTTTCATAGTTACTATTTCTCCTTTAAAGCTGCTTCAAGCAATAAAATGCGTTCTTCCAAAGCGTCCATTTTTTGCTTGACGGGGTCGGGAATGTGAATTTGGTCAAGAGCAACACGCTTGCCGTCCTGTTTAACCACACGTGCGGGCACGCCCACAACGGTAGAATTTGGCGGTACCTCATTTAGCACCACCGCACCTGCGGCAACACGTGAATTGTCGCCAATTTTAAAGGGGCCAAGCACCTTAGCACCTGCACTAATCATAACGTTGTTACCAATGGTGGGGTGGCGTTTGCCAACGTCCTTACCCGTACCACCAAGGGTTACACCTTGGTAAATTAGCACGTCGTCGCCAATTTCGGTGGTTTCACCAATTACAATACCAACGCCGTGGTCGATAACCAAACGGCGACCGATGGTAGCGCCGGGGTGAATTTCTATCCCTGTTTTTCTTACCGCACGCTGTGAAACCCAGCGGGCAAGAAATTTTAAATTATGCTTATAGTAAAAGTGTGCACGCCGATGCATACGAATTGCCTTAACGCCTGGGTAAAGGAAGAAAACCTCCCAAAAATTGCGGGCGGCAGGGTCGCGTTCGCGCACTGCGTTTACGTCTTCAATAATTCTTTTAAACAACAAAGTCACCTACTGTTTATTTTGCGTTTTTAATATATTCGCGTCCACCCCAGATGTAAATAACACCCGAAATAACGCAAAGAATTGCAGAAATCCAGAAAAGTACAACAATTGCAATGTCAGCAATAACGATAAAGTCACCGGGAAGGGTGAAAATCTCGTCTGCGGCATAAACCGCCAACGCAAGAATTATACCTGCCATTTGGCTAACGGTTTTACACTTGCCCCACATATTAGCGGCAACAACCTTGCCACCTGCTGTAACCGCAACCAAGCGGATAGAGGAGACTGCAAATTCACGGAAAAGCACGATAAATGTAATAACAACAATATGCCAAGCGTACTGTGTGCCGCCATAAATAAACATAAAGCCAAGATAAGCTGAGGTTGTTAACATTTTATCGGCAAGGGGGTCCATAAACTTACCAAAGTCGGTTACCATATTATATTTTCTTGCCATTTTACCGTCAATCATATCGGTTAAAGAAGCGGCAATAAATAAAAACAATGAAATTAAATAATGAAAATCAAAGTTAATAAGCATTACTGCCATAAAAATTGGGGTTGCTATCATTCTTGCTAATGTTAATTTATTGGGTGTATTCATTCTGCTAATTCTCCTAACAAATCATAATCTAAACAGTCGTTTATTTGAACCTTTGCGAAGTCGCCTATAACTAACGGGCGGGAAGACATAAAGAAAATTTTTCCGTCCACCTCAGGCGCGTCGCAAACGGTACGTCCAAAATAGCATTTGATATAATCGTCCCAGCCCTCGATTATAACCTCGATTACTGTTTCAATTTTTTCCTCATTCTTTTCACGCATTATGTCCATTTGCATTTCCATAATGTTTTCCGCGCGGGACACCTTGGTTTGCTCGTCAATTTGGTTTGGCATTTCGGCGGCGATTGTGTCCTCTTCGGGTGAATAGGCAAAGCAACCCAAACGGTCAAAGCGGGTTTCCTTTACAAATTCGCAAAGCTCCTCAAACTGTTCTTCCGTTTCCCCGGGAAAACCTGTAATAAGGGTTGTTCGAAGGGTAATTTCGGGGATTTCTTTTCTTATTTTTTCAATAAGGTTTTCTAAATCCTCACGACTACCCTTGCGATTCATCTTTTTAAGAATTTCGCTGTTCACGTGCTGAATGGGAATGTCTAAATATTTAACCAATTTTTCTTCGGTTTTTAAAGTATTTAAAAGCTCGTCGTCAATCTTATCGGGATAGGTGTACAAGGTGCGTATCCAATGAATGCCGTCAATTTTGCAAAGCTCCTTTAAAAGAGTAGCAAGCATTGGTTTGCCATAAATATCGCTACCATAAGCGGTGGTGTCTTGGGCAACAACAATTAATTCTCTTACACCTTTTGCCGCAAGCTCTTTGGCTTCTGCTACACAGTCCTCAATCTTACGGCTACGCATTTTACCGCGAATTTTGGGTATCGCACAATAGGTGCAACAGTTATTACAGCCGTCAGCAACCTTAAGATATGCTGTAAAGGGAAAGCCACCCAAAATTCGTTTTGAGTTTAAATCTAAATCCTCTTTAGCACCAAAGGAATTTTCACACTTGCCCTTAATAGCGTTTTTAACGATTTCGGCAATTTTACCATTCGAGCCAATACCCACGCAAACGTCAACCTCGGGTATTTCCTCGGTAACGTCGTTTTGGTATCTTTCAGCCAAACAGCCTGTAACTATAAGTGCCTTGCAGTTGCCGTCTTCCTTATACTTTGCGGCTTCTAGAATGTTTTCTATTGCTTCCGCCTTGGCAGATTCAATAAAACCGCAGGTGTTAATTATAATTGCGTCAGCCTCGGCTTCGGCGGGGGTAAGCTCAAACCCTGCATTTTGAAGGGTGTAAAGCATTTGCTCGGCATCTACTTGGTTTTTAGGGCAACCAAGCGACACCATACTAACCTTGTACATATTAATCCTCAAATTCTATATAATTCTTTAAAGCATCTTTTACCGCCTCATACGAAAAGCCCTTGCGAATAAGTGCGGCGTAAACCTTTTCCTTGCCGCCGTCAGCCATAAGCCTTGTGCGGTATTTTTTGTTTATTAAAGCTTCGATTTGTTTATTTTCGTCGGTTTCAGTTTCAGCCAAAACCTCCTTCGCCATATCGTAAGGAACGCCCTTTTGAAGCATTTTTTGAAGCGCCTCCCTAACCGATACGTTACTTTCCATTAAGCGAATGGCATAATTTTCGGCAAAGCGGCGGTCATCTATAAGCCCAACCTCCGTAAGCCTTGCAATAACCCTTGCACTTGCTTTTTTATCAAACCCTGCAATGCAAAGCTTACTATACAAATCCTTGGCTGTGCGGTCCTTTCTGTCAAGATACCAAACCGCGCGGGATTTTGCCCGCTGATACTGTGACTCGAAAACCAAATCGTTAAGCTTTTCTTCACTTAGCTCGTCACCTTTTTTAAGGTAATTGTCACGGCAAACGTCGTTGTCGATTAATACCTCTTCCCCATTTGAAAGAGAAATTTTAGTAAGGTGCAGCTTATCCTTTTGTAAAGCTAAAATTTTCATTAATCATCAACCGCTATGTCAATATCGATTGACTTATGGGGACGTGCAACAGGCTCGGTCGGCATAATAACCTCGTCATCGTCATCTACTGCAGGAGCAGTAATGCTTTGTGCCTTATCCGAAAGAGCGGCAGTAATTTCACTCTCAATTTTTTCGGCAAGCTCGATATTATCCTCAAACAATTTCTTAACGTTGTCACGACCCTGACCCAAACGGGTTTCACCGTAATAGAACCAAGCGCCTGACTTTTTAATAACACCTGTTTCAACACCTGCGTCGACAATTTCACCTGTGTGGCAAATGCCCTTACCGTACATAATGTCAAATTCGGCAACCTTGAAGGGAGGCGCAACCTTGTTTTTAACAATTTTCGCCTTGGTGTGAACACCAATAATTTCACTGCCGTCCTTAATTGGCTCACCCTTGCGAACGTCAATGCGAACTGATGAATAGAACTTAAGTGCACGGCCACCTGTGGTAACCTCGGGGTTGCCGTACATAACGCCGATTTTTTCGCGTAATTGGTTAATGAAAATTGCGGCGCAGTTAGCCTTTGAAAGACTGCCTGTTAATTTTCTTAAAGCCTGTGACATAAGACGTGCCAACTGACCGACGTTGTTATCACCCATTTCGCCTTCAATTTCGGCGCGGGTAACAAGTGCCGCTACCGAGTCGATAACAATAATATCAATTGCACCCGAACGAACTAAAGCGTCAGCAATTTCAAGCGCTTGCTCGCCCGAATCAGGCTGAGAAACCAAAAGTGAATCAATATCAACACCCAAATTTGCGGCATAAACAGGGTCAAGTGCGTGTTCAACGTCGATAAATGCCGCTGTACCGCCTGCCTTTTGTGCTTCGGCAACGCAATGGAGCGCAACGGTGGTTTTACCTGAAGATTCAGGACCGTAAATTTCAACTATACGACCCTTAGGAATACCGCCTATACCAAGGGCGATGTCCAACATAAGTGAGCCTGTTTTAATATGTTCAACATTCATTGACTGATTTTCGCCAAGACGCATAACTGCACCCTTACCAAACTGTTTTTCAATTTGGTCCATTGCAGTTTTTAAAGCCTTTTGCTTTTCATCGCTTTCAACTGCTTTTACAACAGGCTTTACTGTATTTGCTTTTGCCATTTTAATTATCCTCCGTTTATTTTAGTGCACAAACCACACGGTTTATGCCGTTATAGTCTTTAACTGTTTTAATATCTTTATAGCCGTTTTGCTTTAGAATTTCACAAACCGCATCTGCCTGACGGAATCCAACCTCGAAAGCAAGCATACCGCCGTCCTTTAATGATGCTTTATACTTTTCACTAATCACGCGGTAAAACTTAAGGCCGTCACCCTCACACATAAGGGCAGTTTCAGGCTCGAACTTGGTTTCAGCGTTCATATCCAAAAGCTCGGTTTCAGAAATATAGGGCGGGTTTGAAACAATTAAGTCATATTCGCCGCTGCCGTCACCCTCTAACACGTCACCCATTAAAAGCAGAGTGTTATATGCTTCGTTAAGTTCAATATTCTGCTTAATATAACGGGCGGCTTCGGGGAATTTTTCCACCAAAACTACTGCAGAATCAGGATAATCCTTAGCGAGTGAAATACCAATACAGCCGCTGCCTGCGCATAAATCTAAAATTTGCGGGTTTTGTTTATCCTTTAAAAATTCGCTTGCCGTTTCAACCAAAACCTCGGTGTCACTTCGGGGAATAAGCACCCCAACACCAACATTAAATTTATACTTATAAAAGCCCCAAGTACCTATTATATACTGAAGCGGATAACGAATTTCACGCTGGCGCATAATTGCGGTCAGGTTGTTTTCCTGAAAGTCGGTAAGGGTGTTCATATAATTGGTTAAAATTTCGTTATTGGAAAGACCTGTAATATGACGGATAATTGCCTTTGCTTCAAAAACACTGTCAGGGATTCCTGCCGCCGCAAGACGTTTTTTGGTGTTGTTGTATGCCTCAAATATTGTCATTACAGCACCCCGTTCTGTCAACATCGGGCACCTCGGGCTCGCAAGCCTTTAATGCCGCAATTGCAACCTCTATCATATCGTCATCGGGCTCCTTAGTGGTTACACGCTGTAGCCACATACCAGGTGCTGAAATTATGCGGGTAATTATATTGTCAAACCTGCCGCAGAATTTTAACACTTCAAAGCCGATACCACAGGTAAGGGGCACCATTAAAAGCTTGGCAACCGTCCAAAGCCACGGAATTGCATAAATATTAGGGAAAATGATTTGTAAAACGGTTGATAAAACAACACTTACCAAAATCATTAAAATCATAAACGAGGTGCCACAACGTGGATGAAAGCGTTTTTGTAATCGAACGTTTTCAACTGTTAATTCCAAACCCTTTTCATAACAGAAAATTGTTTTATGCTCGGCGCCGTGGTACATATAAACGCGCTTAATATCATTCATAAGTGACACAAGCATTACGTAACCGACAAAAATGGTCATTTTAAGCGCTTGTTCAATGACCGAGCGTAAAATTTTAGAATTTATAGGCTCTTTAATTAACCATTCAATACCGCTTACACAAAGGCGGGGCAAATACATAAATAAGCCAAGAGCTAAAACCACACCTAAAACCGCGCCGATAACCATTACAACGTTTAAAAACTGGCTGTCCTTTTTCTTTTGCTCTTCGGTTTTAGGTATGTCGCTTTCTTCATCGGCAAAGCCTGACTTTTCAGCCGAAATAGAAAGTGCCTTATAGCCCTGCAGCATTGATTCCACAAAGCCAACCACACCGCGCACGATTGGAAGCGCTAAAATTTTATATTTTTCACGTACACTTTTACCGTTCATATAGCTTATATCAATGCTTTTGTCGGGGGTGCGTACTGCAATTGCGGTCTTCTCAACGCTTTTCATCATAATGCCTTCGATTAAAGCCTGACCGCCGATAGAGGTATATTTATTAGCCATCAATATTTCCTTCTTCTTGTGGGATAATTTCTTCTTCATAAATCGGCAATACAATTGTAACCTTTGTGCCGACGTTTTCGGTGCTTTCGATAAACAAAAGCCCGTTCATTTGTTTTATAATTTCATCCGCAACGGCAAGACCAATGCCCGAACCGCGTACGGTTTTGTTTGCTTTATAAAATTTTTCTTTAACACGGTCAATATCCTGTGCGGGAATACCAACGCCCGTATCGGTAACGGTTACACGCACGCAAGCCTCCTCCACGTCAGCACCAACCAAAACCTGACCTGCGCCAACGGTATATTTAACTGCGTTGTCAATAATATTAATAAACACCTGCTTTAAACGGTCACGGTCACCCATAACTATTAATTCAGTATAAGGGTTGGTATATACAAGCTCAATTTCCTGCTTTTTGGCAAGCTCGGCATACATATCCACCGCATCGCCCAAAATATCGGTAACATTTATGGGCTGACTTGTAAGGGATAAGCGACCTGTTTCCATTCGTGAAAAATCAAGTAATTCTTCAACCAAGCTTGAAAGACGGTCAGATTCGCTTAACACCACGTCAAGACCACGACGCACAAGCTCTTCGTCCGTACCAAGTGACATTTTTGCAGTTTCACCCCAACCGCGTATTGCAGTTAAGGGCGTACGCAATTCGTGTGATACCGACGAAATAAAGTCATTTTTCATATTTTGGGCTTGGCTTAATTCCGACGCCATATAGTTAATAGTGTCGCAAAGCTCACCAATTTCGTCGTTTTTGTTAATTTCAATGCGTTCGTCAAAGTTACCCATTGCAATTTTACGTGCAATATTACTTACGTCACGAATAGGTCTTACGATTGACTTAACAAAGAAAAGCCCCGAAAAACAACTGAACAAAAGCACTGCAAAACAAGCCAAAACAATAATGCTTATAACACCGTAAATTGCTTTATATGCTTCACTCATTGAGGTTGACCAACGGTAAGTGCCAAGTAAATTACCCTCGCTGTCAAAAACAGGTGTGGTAACCGCCATAATTGATTCACCGTCGGAGGTTTTGCCCCTAAACGACTGTGCCTTACCACTGCTTATAGCTAAATTATATTCGGGTATATCACTAATTTCGGTAGGAAAGCCTGTTGTAGTAGCAACCACCCTGCCGTTTTTGTCGGTAACCTGAACAGCAATTTTATCCTTAAAGCCAAATCCTTCAACCATAGTAATTGCAGTATCGTTAAAGGTATTGCTATTTGCCGATTCAAGCGACTTAAATTCGTAAGCGTAATCATCACCAAGTGACTGCATTTGTGAGGTATAAAGCGCATTATAAAGAACCGAGAAGCCAACCGCCGCAGTGCAAATTACAATCGCAATGACTAAAAATATATTTAAAAACCATTTAAGCGTTATACTTTTAAATTTAATTTCCAAATTCAAATTGGCTCCTCCTTTCTTTGTATTTTAATTATATATTAGTGTGTGTTCCATTTATATCCCATACCCCAAACAGTAACAAGTCGGGTTGGGTTTGCAGGGTCATCTTCAACCTTCATACGAAGACGGCGAACGTTAACGTCAACAATTTTTTCTTCACCAAAATAGTTACTGCCCCACACCTTGTTTAAAATATCGGTACGTCCTAAAGCAACGTCGGGGTTTGTAAAGAAATATTCAATCATTTGGAATTCAACCTGTGTAAGCTCAATATTCTTGCCGTTTTTAAGCAAGGTGCGCTTACGAAGGTTAAGGCAAAATTCGCCTAAAGTAATATCATCAGTCGGTGCAGGTGCCTTCGGTGCATACATTTCAACCCTGCGGTAAAGTGAATCAACACGGGCAAGCAACTCAGTCGGGCTAAAGGGTTTAGTAATATAATCATCCGCACCGTTCATAAGGCCTGTAATTTTATCCATTTCCTGTGTTCTGGCGGTTAGCATTATAATGCCCAAGGTTTCAGTGCGTTTACGAAGCTCTTTACAAAGGGTAAAGCCGTCCATACCCGGCATTGAAATATCCAAAAGTGCAATATCAAAGCCATCAATATCATTATCAAAAATTTGGAGCGCCTCTTCAGCCGAGCCTGCCTCAACTACCGTATATCCAACACGTCTTAGATTTATAGCTTCAAATTCGCGAATAGCGGCTTCATCTTCAACAATAATAATTCGTTTCACTAAAATCAACTCCTATCAGTAAAGCACAAAGGCTTTTTCAACATCGCTGTGTGTAATTCCCATATCAATTATTGCATCGTTTAGCTTGTAAGCAAAAACAGTATTGTCCCGGCGGGCAATTTCATTCATACGAAGGTCCTTATATTTACTGCCGTCCCAGTCCTTTTTGCTGAATGCGCGAATACATATAAGGCTTTCACCTATAACCGCATTTTTATAATCATAAAGATAAATTTCGCGTATGCGGCTTTCGGTATCCTTTAAAATTGCAATGCGGTTGCGCCATTTTGACGGTATTGTAAAGTAATAGCCGTCCAAAGCGTTTATCATTGTGGTGGTTTGTACCGTAAGGTTTTCACCGTCGAAGGAGCACCAATTAGTAAGATAAAGCTTTTCAGCCAAGGCTTCACTTGCAACGGCGGGTACGTTTTCCTGTACGGGAATTTCCAGAATACCGTCACTGTTAACGTCGGTTACAGGATAGCTTGCCGAACGAAGTGTGCGGATGTTTTCACGTGTTTCAAAATCGAAAAGTGGGTTAATTAAACCGCCCTTGTTTTCAATAAGCACCTCGGTAACGGCGCCCACGCCCTTAATAGCATCAAGATAAATTGCCGCCTTACCGTTTGAAAGTTCGGCAATAATGGGTGTACCTATCGACTGAAGCTTACTATCAAGCTCGCAAATACCGGTTTGAATTACACCGCTGTCGGTAAGGGCGTAAAGTGCGGCGGTGTTGCGTTGTTCGGCGGTGTTAATATCAATAATTAAAACACTGCTTTTTTCGTCGCCGTTTAAGTCGCAGGTTATAAAGGTTGTATACCTTTGCAAAAGGCGTTGAACAAAGGTGTTATCACTGTAACCGTAAACCGCCAATTGCATTTCACTTGTGCCGTAAACCTGCCAACCAACCAAAATTTCGCTTGTGCCGTTATCGTCAAGGTCGCAAAACTGCACCATATCCACACCCGACGCCACAATCGTTTGTGTGCCGCCGTCAACCCATTCGCCGCCTTTATCACGAATAAGCTGAATTGTCATTGTAGTAACCTCACCGTCGGTTTTGCTGTAAAGAGCAAAGGCTTCGTTTTTTTTGTCGCCGTCAATGTCATACTGCACAACGGCTGAACGGTGTTCACCTCTTATAGGATATTTAAGTGTATAGCCGCTACCTGCGGTTTTATCAATTACCTTTGAAATATATTTAAAGTCACCTGTAAGGGTAGGCGGTGAAAATAACTCAGCCATATCGGTTTTAACAAAATCGCATCCGCAAAGCGACAATATAAGCGAAAATGAAACAAGTGCTAAAACGATTTTTCTAAGCATTTTCAATCCTCCTTTAAACTGCAAAATTGCATATAATCATTCACAATAAATTATAACACACACGCCCCTAAAAATAAAGGCTTTTTTACATTATTTTGTTAATAATTTTTAAATTTTATAATGCTGATTTTCAACAAAAAAAGAAGCCTCAAAATCAAACGAGACTTCTCTTTATTTTTTAGAAAATATGCTTTTAAATTTAACAAAATATTTATAAAAAGGCTTTAAAAAATGCACCCACGGCCAAATTTTACAGTAAAATTTATAGCCCTTGCTTGTGCTAACGTCAATTTTTTTACGGTTGCGTTCAAAGGCTGTAACAATACCGATTATTTGGTCGTCACGAACGTTATATTCCTTTTCCCATTGGTTGTCACCACGGCAGGTGTAATTACCGTCTTTTTGCAGCTTAATTACACGGTGTAAAATAAAGGTGCCGTCGTCACGTCGGTAAAAAGGAAGGTCATATTTTTTGAGCTTACCGCTATGCCTTTTAATTGTAACGGTATCTCTATGGTGATAAACCATAGGTTGCATGCTTCCACCCATAACCCTAAAGGTGACCTCGCCCCCGCTTGCAATTTTTTCCGCCATTACGGGATAAAGCTCGGCCATGGGGATATGCTTTTTATTCAATGCAGCCTTCCTCTTTTAAGGTGTTAATAAAGCTGTCGGCTGCTTTTTTGGCGGTTTCACTATCGATTTCATATTTTTCGATAAGTGCTTTTTCAAGGTCTTCTGAGGTAAAGTCGCCTTCGGCTGCTTCCCACATAAATTTTGCGGTTTCGTTTAGGGTGATAACACCGTTAAAATCAATTGCGGCTTCTCCTAGGGGCACTAATACAAACTCACCCATTAATTCTTTTACTACGTAATTTTCGTTGCGTTTCATAATTCATTCTCCTTTGGTCATAGCTTCAACCGCTGTTTTTGCAGCGTTAAGGGTAGGGGTACATTCCATATGATAAATTGGAACGTTCAAAGCAATTTTTTGCAAAATTTCAAGCTCCTTATCAAGCTGAGCTTCATCAATTTTGCGAAGTGAAGCGTGGTACATTTTAAACACAGCCTCGCGCTTGTCCATAAGTGAAACCTTGTCCTCTTCGCCACGGCTTATAAAGCAAATACCGCCAAGCTTTACCGCTTTAGGTACACTTATGTCATGCTTACCGCTAAATGGTGTACCGTAAGCAAAAATACCATTTTCTAAAACACGAATTGCGGGTTTATCATCGTTTAAAATATAGGCTTTATCGCCCAAAAGTTCAAGCCAAAGGGAAGTGTGGGTAGATTTGCCCGTACCGCAGGGTGCCGAAAACAGATAGGCTTTATCGTCGTACACAACGGCAGAAGCGTGCAAAAACACACCGCTAAAATTTAAAAGCTGACGGTAAAAAATGCCCCCTTCTACCATATAAGCCGAAATATCATGGTTTGTTCTATTACGCGCGGTATATTCCTCAATTGCCTCTTTGGTGGGACAAACGGTAATGTCAGCAACCGTAAAATCATTATCAGTTAAATATTTTTCAGCCTGACGGTCGGTGATTTTACCCGCGTCCATTAAAACGTTTAAATCACAAATTGAATATTTTTTCATTCTAATTCCCTTATACCTGTAATTAAAATCGGCATAATGCCTTAACATTTCTATTATGGACTATTACACGTTAATTGTCAATTAGTTTTTTAAAACCAAAAAGTTGTGTTGGGTCCCAAAAAAGTCGCATAGCATATAATATAATAAGTATAACGAAAGAAAAAAGTTGGAAAAATGCTTGACAAAACCACTTTTTTGCGCTATAATACAAATAACGAACAAATGTTCGGGGGGAATTAAAAATGACATTTATTGATATTTTAAACACAATTTTTGAATTTTTACTTGTTGGCGGTCTTGTTTGGGGCATTTTTAACGAGCAACGCCTTATCGCCTTTGAACGCAAAATTAAAGCTTACTTCCGCCGCAAAAGCTTTAAGGTTGTAAAGTCTGACCATAAGGTATGGAACTAAAATTTAAACCCTATTTATTTAACAAATAGGGTTATTAATATTTAAAATTTGTACGGGTGGCGTTTCGCCTCCCATTTTATTTTATAAATAGGCTATTAAATTGGGGTTTATCGCTGACGCGAAATTCGTAATTCGTAATGCGTAATTCGGAATTAAAGTACAAATTAGATTGTATATTCGTAGGGGCGAACTCTGTTCGCCCTCAAGCCTTCCCCAGCGGGGAAGGTGGCGCCGTTAGGCGACGGATGAGGAGAGCATTAAAGCACTTTCTTAACAATATTCTCCTC
>JAGAPJ010000092.1 GCA_017623315.1 Clostridia bacterium
AAAAAATGAAAAAGAAGCGTTTAAGTGGTATATGGAATCCGCAAAGCAGGGTTATCCCGATGCACAGGCTTATGTCGGTTATTTTTACCGCTGGGGCAAGGGTGTTAAGGAAAACGATAATGAATCGGTAAAGTGGTACACAAGTTCTTATAATAACGGCTGTGCCTGGGGCGCTAGAAACCTTGCTTATTTTTATAAGTGGGGCCGTCTGGTTAAAAAAGACCTTGATAAAGCCTTTGAGCTTTTTACCTTTGCTTATGAAAACGGTGATCGTGAAGCGACCTACCGTCTGGGCTTTTGTTATAAAAACGGCCACGGTGTTGAAAAGAATTTAGCCACCGCATTTAAAATGTTTGAAAACGCCGCCGCGAGAGGATATAACGATGCTTCCTATGAGCTTGGCTTTTTTTATAGGGATGGCTTGTCGGTAGAAAAAGACCTTAAAAAAGCCTTTGAATGCTTTCTGAAGGCTGCAAATGGTGGCAGTGCAAATGCAATGTTTCAGGTTGGTTATTATTACAAATACGGTAAGGGTGTAGAAGCCAACATTGAAGAATCAATTAAATGGTTTAAAAAGGCAATTGATAAAGGCGATTTAGATTCTTGCTATTCGTTGGGGCTTATCTATAAGCACGGCAAGGGTGTTGCCGAAAACCGAAAAGAAGCCTTTAAATATTTCATGATGGGCGCTATGAAAAATAATAAGGATTGCCAAAATGAAATTGGCATTTTTCACGAATTTGGTTATGCCGGCTTAGAGCCGAAGAATTATCTTGAGGCGGCACGTTGGTATAAAGCTGCGGCCGATAACGGAAGCGGTATTGCAGCTTGTAATTTGGCCGATTTTTACGAGTACGGTCGCGGCGCAAATCAAAATTATGCCGAAGCCATGCGGTTATATGAACAGGGCATAAGTACCGGTCACGCGCGTTCGTATTACCGTTTGGGCAGAATGTATTATTTCGGTCACGGTGTTGAAAAGGATTATTCGAAAGCCTTTGAATATGTAAAGATAGCGGCCGAAAAGAATTATTCTAACGCTCAATATGAGTTGGGGCGTTATTATAAGCACGGCTATGGAACTAAAAAAGATGTTTATAAGGCGGTAAAGTGTTATAAGCAAGCCGCCGATAACGGTAATACTGATGCGATATATTATTTGGCGGATATGTATTATAAAGGCAATGATATACCCCAGGATTATGAAAAAGCGCTTTATTATTTTGAAAAAGGTGCAGGCTTAAATGATGGTGCTTGCCTTAATTCGCTTGCTATAATTTACGGTGCCGGTAAGGCGGTTGAAAAGAACATCGAAAAGTCAATAGAACTGTTCCACAAGGCAGTGGAAGCGGGCAATAAATACGCAATGTATAACCTTGGCTGCCGTTATTTTTCGGGTAATGTTATTGAACGAAACATAGATGAAGCAATACGCCTTTTAAATATGGCGGTTGAAAAGGATTATGGTGATGCCGCATATAAATTGGGCACTATTTTTATGAACGGTGAAAACGGTGTAGAAATTGATATTTCCAAGGCTTATAACTATTTTTTAAAGGCCAAGGAATGCGGTTATGAATGTGATTTTCCGCTCTCCTTTACCGAAAAGTCGCTTAACATTACACCGTCTACTGCTGACGATATGCGAAAATACGCACACGAAATGCGCAACCTGGAGGTATACACGGTTGAAAAGGTTGAAATGGACCTAAAAGCCGATTTTGGCGATTATTGGAACATTTTAGCACCGGAATCACAGGTATGCCTTATTACAGGTCTTACGGTTTATCTTGACTTCTTTAACAAGTACGGCGACAACCGCAAAATTGATTATTCATCATCCATAACACAGCTTTGCAAGGCTATGGAAATTTTGTCCTACAACCTTTTCAGAACAAAGTATGTAAAATATCTTGTGGATAACGAAATACCGCCCGAAAGGCATACAAACGTTAACGGTATGGCAGTAAAAACTAAGGACGGCAAGGCGTTTTACCCTGAAGAATCTTCTAGCTTTACTTTGGGAAGCGTGCCCCGTGTGATAATACATAATTACAGTAGTGACCACACCGAAACGGGAAATAAGAAAAAATCTATTTCTGGCGATTTTTTGGATTACTGCCAAAACGTGTTGTTTAAGGATAGCTTTAAGGACCAACAGGAATTAACCGAATATTTAAGGGATTTCGTTAAGGGCGTTGAGGATATAATTCTTATCCGCAACCCATCCACCCATGACGAAGTAATGGATATTATCCGTGTAGAAGCCTGCGGCGACCTGCTTTTAAAGGTTAAAAAGATGATTTATCACCTTTTGGAAAAAATCAACTTACCCGAACTTGAAAAGAAAAGCTATAAAATAAAAAACAAAAAATCCTAACCACTTGGTTAGGATTTTTTTGCGGTAAATTTCTTTATCAAAACAAACAAATAATGCATTACCATACCAACTGCGATTGCTACCACAAGGTCGAAAACAACGGTTAAAACACAGGTGGTTACAAGTACTAAAATATCGGTAAAGTGCGAGGTTTTAATAATGTGAACAAATTCGCGCCATTCGCTCATATTATAAGCCACAATAAACAAAATTGCGGCAATGGCGGGCATCGGAATAAGTGCGGCATAGGGCATAAGCACTACTAAAATAAGGAGTAAAACAATTGCGTGAATAATGCCTGAAATAGGGGACTGACCGCCATTTTTGACGTTTGCGGCGGTGCGGGCAATAGCACCTGTTGCGGGGATACCGCCGAATAATGCCGAGCAAATATTGCCTGCACCTTGTGCGATAAGCTCGGTATTTGAGTTGTGCTTATCCTTAATCATACCGTCAGATACAACGCAGGACAAGAGTGATTCAATAGCCGCCAAAGCCGCAATAGTAAAGGCATTTGGAAGCATTTCAACAAATAGGTTGAAGTTTGGAAGATTAAACTTGGGCAACGCTGAAGATACTGTATAAAGCGAACCGATGGTGTTAACCTTCATATTTAAAAGGGCAACTAAACCCGCTGAAATGATAACCGCAATAAGTGACGGCGGAATTTTGTTTATGTACTTAATCTTGGGCCAAATAATTAAAATTGCAAGTGAAACAGCACCAATTAAAATCGCTTGCCAATTTATTGTGCCTATAGTTTTTATAACCTCAATTAATTTTTCAAGGGTTTCAATGGGTGAATGGGTGAATGTAAGCCCTGCAAAGTCCTTAACCTGACCGATTAAAAGGGTTAGCGCAATACCGCCCGTGAAACCAACTGTAATGGTGTGGGGTATAAACTTAATGAGTTTTCCAAGTCGCAAAATACCCATTAAAATTAAAATTGCGCCTGCGGTGACGGTGGCAACCGCTAAACCTTCAAGTCCTTTTGTTGCGACAATGCCTGCAACAATGGTTGCAAATGCGGCGGTGGGACCCGAAATTTGCACACGGCTGCCGCCAAGAAGTGCAATAACGAAGCCTGCAACAATTGCGGTATAAAGACCTTGCTCAGGTTTAACACCCGATGCAAGCGCTAGCGCAATAGAAAGCGGTAGTGCAATAATTGCAACAATAATACCTGCGATGATATCGTTTAAAAGCTTTTGTTTTGTGTAACCCTTCATACTTTCAATAAGCTTTGGGTAAAAAATGTTTTTCATAAATATCCCCTTAAAAAGCCCCCTACCGTAAGGTAAGGGGGAATTTTTATTAAAGTAAATTCTTACGAAGTTCTTCTGCTGATTTTTCGCTGAGAAGCACGGGTGGAATATCAAATACAGTTTTGCAACCACAATCCCCTTGTTTATTTAAACGGTATGCCGCACGGGCATAGGCTACTAAAACGCTTGAGGTAAATTCGGGGTTAGAATCAAGCTTCAGGCTGTATTCAACAATATGTGTGTTTTCATTGTCCCATCCTGTTTTACCGCTTCTTATAACTGTACCGCCGTGAGGAAGAGCCGAGTGCTCACGCTTCATTTCTTCCATAGTTATAAAATTAACAGTGGTATCATAATCGGCAAAATAATTAGGCATTTCCTTAATTTGCTTTTCAATTAATGCTTTATCTGCATTATCGTCTACAACAACATAGCAAACGCGGGTGTGCTTTTGGCGGGTTGTAAGGGTGGGGTTTTCGCCGTTTCTTACAGCGTTTACTGCCTCCTTAACGGGTATGGTGTACTGACGTGCATCAATAACGCCGTCAATGCGTCTTATCGCGTCGGAATGGCCTTGGCTTACGCCCTTACCCCAAAAGGTATAATCCTGACCGTTTGGTAAAACAGCATTAGCATAAAGGCGGTTGAGCGAAAACATACCAGGGTCCCATCCAACCGAAATTATACCGATTTTACCGCTTTTTAAAGCATTATTGTTAACCTTTTCAAAATGCTCGGGTATTTTTGCGTGGGTGTCAAAGCTATCAATAACGTTAAAATATTTAACATATTCGGGGGTTTGTACGGGCAAATCGGTCGCACTGCCGCCGCAAATAATTAAAACGTCAATTTCGTCTTGTTTATTTATAAGCTCATCAACGTGGCAAACAGTGGCGCCTTGGGTTAAAATTTTAACCGTTTCGGGTGCACGGCGGGTAAACACGTAGGATAATTTCATATCGCTTGTGTTTTTAATCGCACATTCAACACCGCGTCCCAGATTGCCATAGCCTAAAATTGCTATATTTATCATAATATCACTTCCATCGTTAGATTATATTATAAATATAGGTGTCTGTCAATTATTTATTTCAATTTTTTTTGCACCCAAAAGCTCGGCTTCTTCGGGGTTGTGGGTGATAAGAATTACGGTTTTACCATCGGTGAATTTTTTTATACAGTCGATAGTGGAATGTAAATTCTTTTCGTCAATACCGTTAAAGGCTTCGTCCAAAATAAGCAAATCAAAGGGGACTGACAAAGCACGCGCAATCGCAGCACGGCGTTTCATACCGCCTGAAAGGGAGGAGGGGTATAAATTTTCGGTCTCACCAATGCCAAGAACCGATAGAATTTCTTTAACTTTTTCTTTGTCACCGCCAACAAGCTCTATATTTTGCATTACGGTGTAAAAGGGCAGAAGGCGGTTTTCTTGAAAAACAACCGATGGGGTTAAATTACCAAGCTCAATTTTGCCTTTTTGTGCTTTTAAAAGCCCTAAAATAAGCTTAATAAGGGTGGTTTTACCACATCCCGACGGACCCGAAAGCCAAATTTTATCACCCTTTTTAATTTCAAGTGAAAAGCCGTCAAATATGTTTTCATCATGGTAAGAAAAGGTTAAATTATTAATTTTTAGCATTTAAAACCCTCCTTACTGTTTGCTTTAAAGCTATTTCCAATATTATTGAAAGCACCGCTACAACAACGGTTAATGCAAATACCGACGGCATATCCAAATAGTTTTTATGGTCGTTTAAAAGTGTACCAAGTGCCATTTGGGGACGGCAAATAATTTCTGCCGCAATGCCCGATTTCCACGCAAAGCCTAAAGCGGTTAAACAGGTTGTAAGTAGGGTTGGCGTAATGAACGGCATTTTAATTTTAAAGAAGGTTTTAACAGGGGAAAGTTTATACACTTTTGCAAGTTCAATATACTTTCGGTCAATACCCGAAAGGGCGGTTTGGGTTGCTGACCACACCATAGGCAGCACCATTAAAAATGCAATAAAAATTGGTAAATCATCACTTTTAAACCAAAAGAATGCAAGAATAATAAATGAAGCCACAGGAACAGCCTTTATAACCTGCATAGCGGGGTTGGTTATATCGTTAAAAAGTGAGAATTTATTAGCCGTAATACCGCCTAAAAATCCAACGGTAACGCCCAATGCGTAACCAATAATTATCCGTAAAAGCGATTTTAAAACCGCAAGATAAAATTGCCCCGTTTGACCCAAAACAAACAATGCTTTTAAGGTTTCAAGCGGGGTTGGTATTAAAAAATTATCCTTAATAATCATGGCGGCTGCCTGCCATATTAGCAACCAAAGTGCTAATATGGCAGTGCCTTTAAATATTTTTTTAATCAAATTATTTTACTCCAAAATAAAAATCGTCAGCGGGTAATTTGCCGCCTACACTCTTGGGATTAAGCCCAAAAAGGAAGTTAAGGTAAGCTGAAAGGTTGGTTTTCATAGTTTCACCGTCTTGGTAAAACACGTTGCAGTTGGGGATAGCCTTTTTAGCAACAGCAGCAGGGGCGATAATCTTAAACTTTTCGCAAAGTGCGGCGGTGCCGTCAATGTCGCTGTTTGTCTTTTCGATAGATGCTTTATATTCTTTAAGGAAAATTTTGATTGCATCGGGGTTCTTTTCGGCAAATTCTTTTCTTACAATAATGCAGCCCATGGTGAGTGCTTCATCGTGGAACTTATCCCATTCGTCGTTGAGGTCAATAACAATTTTTGCGCCTTCTACATTGTTGGTAATGTTTGTTGCAACGGGTTGAGGTGCTACAACAACGGCCTTTTCATTTGTCTTCATTTTTACAACAAGCTCTTGAGGCTGAGCAACGAATTCAATTTTAACATCCTTGCCAACCTCTAGATTGTTATTTTTAAGGATATCGTTAATAATATATTCGGGGTTTGCGCCTTGACCGGTTGAGTAAATTGTAAGTCCCTTAAGGTCGGCGATAGAATCAATTTCGTAACCCTTGGTAACAACATTTAAAACCCCCAAGGTGTTAATGGCAAGCACCTGAACACCGCCGTTTGTTACGTTATAAAGGGTAGAAGCTAAGTTTGTCGCAACGGCGGCAATATCAGCCTCGCCGTTTTTAATTTTAGCAACAATTTCATCGTTGTTTGCGGCTAAAGCAATGCTATATTGAAGATTACCTTCGCCTTTTTCGGCCTTTTCCATAAGGTTGGCAAGACCAACGCCTGTGGGACCTGCAATACCGTAAATGTTTACCTTTGTATCAAGCTTTTCGGGGGTAGACGGGGTGGAGCTAGTATCCTTCGTGCCGCAGCCCGCAAAGGAAAGTACGAGTAAAAGGGTTAATAAAATGCTAATTAGTTTTTTCATAATGAATCACCTTAATATAATTATTTTCTTTTATAATATAACCGTTGTTCTCAAGGTCGCTCAAAGCCCTGTAAAGAGAAGCACGGCTTATGCCGAGCGATTTTGATACTAACGACATATTTTTGAAATTATTAATTTCACCGTTTTGGTCAGCTAAAGACGTTAGGTATTTTAAAACGGTGTTTTCGGTACCGCTACAGGATACCACATTAAGTTTTTTGTTTAAAAAACGTACCCTTTCGGATAAAAATGTAATGTAATTAATAGCGGTTTGGGGGTATTTTTCAAATAAAAAGGTAAGCTCATTTTCGGTTATAAACAAAACTTCTAAATCGGTTTTTGCGGTAATTTCGCTTATATAACAGTCGTTTCCACCAAAAAGCGCCGCCGCACCAAAGGACATACCCTTTGAAAAGGTTTTAAGGTGAGCTCGGTTTTTGTTGTCACTTACAGCTGTTGCTGTACCTTTAATTATATAACCAATAGCCGATTTAAAACGGTTATTGCTATACACCGTTTCACCTTTTTTAAATAAAACGGTTGAGGAAAAAGTTGAAATAATTTCATTTTTTTCATTTTTTTCTAAATTTTTTAGCAAGAAAAAATTATCAAAAATCAGCGAAAACACCTCCAAAAGTGTCTCATTTGATACACTTTATATTATTATAGCATATATTTTTATAGTGTCAATAGTATTTTTAAAAAAGTTTCAAAAAATAGAAATTAATACTTGACAAATTGACCTTCTTTCGTTATAATATACAAGTCGCTTTAAGTTATGGCTGTATAGCTCAGTTGGCTAGAGCATGCGGTTCATACCCGCAGTGTCATTGGTTCGAATCCAATTACAGCCACCATATTTATATGGCCCGTTGGTCAAGAGGCCTAAGACACCGCCCTTTCACGGCGGTAACACGAGTTCGAATCTCGTACGGGTCACCAAAAAATCCTCGTTCTGTAGAACGAGGATTTTTTTATCCAAGCCGACGGCTTGGTATATCATCAGCGCGATAGTGCTGTATATCATTGCCGCACGAGTGCGGTGTATCTCATCACACGAAGGTGTGGATTTGTGTCGGCTTGATGATATACAAAACTTTGTTTTGATGATATGCAACGATTACATCGTTGATTATATATAATGCTCCGCATTGATTTAATTTTAAGTTTATACTATAATCATTAAAAAGGTGGTAGAGCAAATGATGAATGTAAATATTGTTTTCGATAATATATTTGATGATGCAGATATTATTGCTGTTCCTGATGAAATTGCAGAAAAAATTGAAGAAATAGAAAAAGAGTTTTTAGATTGGGTACATAAGACAGACGATGCAGATTACTGGGTAACAATTAATGGACGTAAATGCAATGTTGTAGAAACTGATGGCTTTATTAAATGGTTAAATTCTTGTTATTGCAAAGGTATAGATAAAGCGTACATTGTTGAAAGAAACACAAACTATAATTCGAAATTCAAAATTATTGAGTTTTAAAGGAAACCTTTAAAATGAAAAATCCTCTCACAACCAAATGAGAGGATTTTTTTATTCCCCTAAATAAATCTCAAAATTATTGCTTTTTAACACCCCTGCCAACTGTTCAGTGGTTTTAATTCGTTCTTTCACCTTAATGCCGAAAGAATAATTAAAATCAGTGCTGTGCAAATCGCCGCCCGCAATAATAATTTTACCGCTGTTTTTAAAGGTTTTTATTGCTAATTCGTTATCTTCTGGGTCATTGCCTCGGTTATAAACCTCTATCCCGTCAACTAGCGAAATATCAGGCATTGTATATGGGTCGGGGATATAACTGCGGTTTCTAAAAGGGTGTGCATAAGCGATAAAACCGCCATTCTCTCTAACTGTTTGCGACCAAATTTTTATATCCATATTTTGAAGTTCGGGATTATTTGAAAGCATTTCGGGCGTTATACCGTAAACCAGAATTTCTTTACCCGCATCGTACTTTTCTTCAAGCCCAAAAATTAGGTCAAAATCGAGTTTATTTGCGGTTTCAAGCGAATTGTAATAATAACTTGAATATTCCTTTACAAAATCTTTCCACGGCAGGTTTCTATCAACCCCGGTATACCCGTGCAAAAAATGGTTTGTAAGGGCAAAACCCGTAAAGCCAATTTCTTTATATCTTTTCATCATATTTTCGACAGTGTCATGACCGCAGGCACTGCCACCTATGGAATGAACATGTAAATCATATTTATACATTAAATCACCCCAATGTGTAGTTTTTGGTTTTATTTTCCTATATTCTAACATGTTTTTTGCGGATTTATAACAGTAAAATATATTTTGTAATTTTTTTGTAACTTTTCCGAAGATTTTACTTGAAAAATCGGCGGTTTTTGTGTATTATATAATATATAATTAATATTACTATGCGTTAGGATGTGTTTTGAAATGGCAAATCGTCTTTTTCAAGGTGTAATTCATCAAATGAAGGACTGCATTGACCGTCCATTTGGTGTAATTGATGAAAATTTTACCGTTACCGCTTCAAGTGAGCTTCAAAAAATAGGTGAAACTGTTCCCGCTTTTAATTTAACTAACGAGCTTTGCGTTGAAGGTGGCTATACATACAAAACTCTTGGCGTTAATCAGGGTACAAGCTATACCGTTTTCGTTGAAGGCGACGACGTATTAGCAGGTAAGTATGCTTCAATTTTAGCGGTTGCTTTTGCAAACGTTAAATTTTATTATGATGAAAAGTATGACCGCGGTAACTTTATTAAAAATATTATTTTGGACAATATTCTCCCCGGTGATATTTACATTAAAGCGCGCGAGCTTTACTTTAACAGCGACGTTTCACGTACTGTTATTATTATCCGTTCGCTCGAATCTAACGACGTTTCAATTTATGATGTTGTTCAAAACCTTTTCCCTGATAAGTCGAAGGATTTTGTTATAAGCATTAACGAAACAGATATTGCACTTGTTAAGGAAACTGCACAGGGTATTGACCCCAAGACTATTGAAAAAATGGCGGCTACAATTGCCGACACCATTTCAAGTGAATTTTACGCATACGTTGTTATCGGTATCGGTACAACCGTTAATAATCTTAAGGACCTTGCTCGTTCATTTAAGGAGGCACAGGCAGCACTTGAGGTTGGCAAGGTGTTTGACACAGAAAAGACAATCGTTTCTTACGACAACCTTGGTATTGCGCGTCTTATTTATCAACTTCCCACCACTCTTTGTGAAACCTTTTTAAAGGAAGTGTTTAAGCGTGGCTCTATCGAAAGCTTGGACCAAGAAACACTTTTCACAATTCAGCGCTTCTTTGAAAATAACCTTAACGTTTCCGAAACCTCGAGAAAGCTGTTTGTTCACCGTAATACCTTGGTTTACCGTCTTGAAAAAATCAAAAAGATTACAGGTCTTGATTTAAGAGAATTTGATCATGCTATAATTTTTAAAATAGCTTTAATGGTTAACAAATATTTAAGAAGTAACCCCGTTAAATATTAATTAAAAAAGGAATTTTTGAATGGAAAACTTTCAACAATTTACCGCGGTTAAGCCGATAATTGAATTCCGCGGTGTTTCCAAAACCTATCAAACGGGTACTCACGCGCTTGAAGATGTAAACATTAAAATTAACAACGGCGAATTTGTTTTCGTGGTTGGCTCGTCGGGCGCAGGTAAAAGTACCTTTATGAAGCTTATTATGCGTGAGGAAAAGGCTAACACAGGTAAAATTGTGGTTAACGGTTTTGACCTTACAAGTATGAAGCGTAAGGATGTGCCCATGCTTCGCAGAACTATGGGCATCGTTTTTCAGGACTTCAGGCTTATCCCTAATATGACTGTTTTTGATAACGTTGCATTTGCTATGCACGTTGTTGGCGCAGACGGTAGGGATATTCGTAAGGAAGTATCTAAGGCACTTGCAAAGGTTGGTCTTGGTCATAAGGCACGCGCGCTTCCTAATCAGCTTTCGGGCGGTGAGCAGCAGCGTGTAGGTCTTGCACGTGCGCTTGTAAATTCGCCCGACTTGATTATTGCGGACGAGCCGACAGGTAACGTTGACCCCAATATGTCTTATGAAATTGTTTCGCTTTTAACCGAAATTAACAAAAAGGGCACTACCATTTTAATGGTAACCCACGACCATAACCTTGTGCGTGATTTTCAACACCGCGTAATTATGCTTGACAGCGGTAAAATCATTGCAGACAATGTCGGAGGTGATATCTAATGAAGCTAGGCAGTATTAGATACCTCACCAAAGAGGGTGTAAAAAATATTTGGGCTAACCGCCTTATGAGTTTGGCGTCTATCGGTGTTTTGGTTGCCTGTATGGTTATTATCGGCCTTGCAGTTTTAATTGCTGAAAACGTTAATGTTGCTATCGGCAACCTTGAAGAGCAAAACGTTGTTATGGCTTATATGAAGGACTATAACTGGGCGCTTTACGGCAAAGAAGCTACTACTGACAATACAGCAAGCAACACAACAAGCGATACTGAAACTGCAACCCCTGAGGATACCGAAAAGGTTGACAAAAACGGCATTAAGGATTCTGACTACGTTATCCATAGCGAAGACGAAGCTAAGGCCCTTTGTAAAGAAATTGAAAAGCTGGATAACGTTGAGAAGGTAGTTTTTGTGTCAAGTGAAGAAGGTCTTGAAAGCGTTAAGGAATCGATGCTTGAGGGTCAGGAAGAATATTTTTCCTTCCTTGACGATGAAAACCCCATGTCCTGCGCGGCAAAGGTTACTATGAAGGATATGGGCAAGTTTGAAGAAACCATTAAAAAAATTGAAAAGCTAAGCGGTGTGGAACGTGTTGTTTCACAAAGCGACCTTGCAAACACTATTAATGCTATTAAAAAGGGTGTTGGTGTTGCAGGCTTTTGGATTATCGCAATTTTAATGATAATTTCGCTTGTAATCGTTTCAAACACAATTCGTGTTACAATGTACAACCGTAAGCTTGAAATCAGCATTATGAAGGCTGTCGGCGCAACCGACGCTTTTGTAAGAATTCCATTTATTGTTGAGGGTATGATAATCGGTCTTATATCGGCCGTTATATCTGAGGGGTTACTTTATTTCTGCTACCGTGTAGCTACTGAAACTATTATTAGCACACTTGGCACTAGCGATATTGTTAAATATGGCGATATGGCGCTTATACTCTTTGCGTTGTTTGCGGGTATTGGCATTATTGCCGGTGTTTTGGGCAGTGCTATTATGATTGGTAAGTACCTTAAACACGAGGGTAGCGAATTTGCGGCAATTTAATTAATATTGGAGAATTTATGAAACAAAAACTTTTTAAAATTTTATCAGTTGTGTTAATTGTGGCTTGCATCAGCTGCACCTACGTTGCGTCGGTACCGCAGGTAACAGCTGCAACCGCTTCTGAAATTCAAGCGGAAATTGACCGACTTGAAAAGGAATCGGCAAAGCTTCAGGCTGAAATTAATCAAATTAAAAAGAATAAAAACGAACAGGTAAAGCTTAAAAACGCAATTGAGAAAAAGATGGCGCTTGTTCAAGATGAAATTAACGCTTGTAACAAGCAAATTGCTGCTATTAACAAGCTTATTGATGATAACAAGGCGGCAATTGAAGCCAATAATAAGCAAATTGAAGAGGATAAAGAACTTTTCAAAAGACGTCTTCGTGCTATTCAAATGAGCAATACCGGCAGTAATATTCAAATTCTTTTAGGTGCTAAAAGCTTTTCGGAATTTTTGCAGTTGTCACAGTTAACTGCTTCAGTTTCAGCAAAAGACAAAAAAATGATGGAAGACATCATTAAAGAAATTGAAAAGCTTAACAAAAAAATTGAAGAGAATAACAAACTTTTGGAAGAACAGTCAGTAGTGAAGGCGACTATCAGCAAAAGACAGGCTGAACTTCAGGCAGATGCTAATGAAATTCAAAAGGTTATTAATTCCATTAATAAGGACCAAAACGCAGTTCAGTCCGATAAAAACAGCGTTGACAGGGAAATTCAACAAATGGAAAACGCTTTGAATGAAATTTTGTACGGTTCATCGGGCGGCAATTTTGTCAATAACGGAAAATTCTTGTGGCCAACTACCTTTAAGCGAATTTCTTCATACTATGGTAAGCGTTGGGGCAAAATGCATAACGGTGTTGATATTTCAAACGGTAGTTATGGCGCGCCTATTTATGCAATGGCTGACGGAAAGGTTTATCAGTATTATGCGAGCTGTAAGCATAACTACGGCAAGAGTCCTCTTAAAACCTGCTGCGGTAACGGTTATGGCAACTACGTAGCGATTGACCATGGTAGTTATTCAGGTGATTCATATGCAAAGGCAAACTATAAGGCATATTATGCTCATATGGGTAGTGTTACTGTTAAAAATGGTGAATACGTTAAAAAAGGTCAGATTATCGGCTATATTGGTTCTACCGGTCGTTCAACTGGTCCACACTTACATTTTGGTATTATGAAAAATAACGCTTGGGTTAACCCAATGAATTACTTTTAATTAAATTAAGCCACCACAAACGTGGTGGCTATTTTTAAGAGGTGTCTTTATGGAAGAAAATAAAGTAATGACCGAAGAAATGGAAATTGGCGCAAAAATAATCGGCAATGCGATTATTGAGGCGGCTAAAATTTGCAATCAAATTACCGAAATAGGTGGGGAAAACAGTAAAGAACTGGTTAACCTTGTGCTCGGCAGATGTGAGGTATTAAAGGCTGAAATTTTGGCAATTTGTTGCTGTGAGGCAAACTATAATCAAAAGCTCGATATGATGCAAACTGAAAAAAATGCTGCTTATGATTATTTTAACAGTATTTTGGCGCAAATTAGTTAAAAATTTATCATAATCACTATTGTTTTTTAATGTCGTTTTTGGTATAATAAATAGGTATAAAACCGAAAGGAGTACATATATGAACTATTCACATGACGTAGAAAATATGTGTCCTTTAGCAAAAGGCACATATCACGGTCCCGCTCCCATTCCGGAAGAGGGCAAATGGGTTCAGGTTAAGGAAGTTAAAGACGTTTCAGGCCTTACCCATGGTATCGGCTGGTGCGCTCCCCAGCAG
>JAGAPJ010000093.1 GCA_017623315.1 Clostridia bacterium
CAACATCAACACCAAGCTGAATGTGTGAGCCCTCTTACTCGTGGTCAATTGCCTTACCAATATCATGTAAAAGACCTGCACGCTTTGCAAGGGTTACATCAGCGCCCATTTCAGCGGCAAGTAATCCCGAAAGGTAGCAAACCTCAAGCGAATGGTTAAGCACGCTTTGACCGTAGCTTGTGCGGTATTTAAGCTTACCTAAAAGCTTAATAATTTCAGGGTGAAGATTAGGAACACCCGCATCAATCATAGCGCGTTCGCCTGTTTGCTTAATGGTGGTTTCAACCTCATTGGTTGCTTTTTGAACAGATTCTTCAATTCTTGCAGGGTGAATACGACCGTCAAGAATAAGCTTTTCAAGGGTAACACGCGCGATTTCACGTCTTACGGGGTCAAAGCTTGAAAGGGTAATTGCTTCGGGTGTATCATCAATAATAAGGTCAACACCTGTAGCGGTTTCAAGGGCGCGAATGTTACGGCCCTCACGTCCGATAATGCGGCCCTTCATTTCATCACTGGGAAGCGGAACAACCGAAACGGTCATTTCGGATGAATGGTCAGCCGCACAGCGCTGAATAGCGTGACCTATAATGTTTTTAGCAATACGGTCGCAGTCGTCTTTGGTTTGTTGCTCAAAGTCAAGAATTTTAACTGCTTTTTCGTGGGTGAGTTCGTCATCCAAAAGCTGTAATAAATGTGCTTTTGCCTGTTCCTTGGTAAAGCCTGAAATTTTTTCAAGCAAATCCATCTGGCTTTGTTTTAAGCGGTCACATTCTTCAATTTTTGCTTCAATTTCCTTAGCACGAATGGCTAATTTTTCTTCTTTAGCTTCAAAGTTTTCAATTTTGCGGTCAAGGCTTTCTTCCTTTTGTTGAAGTCGGTGTTCCTGACGTTGAACCTCACTTCTGCGTTCGCGAAGGTCTTTTTCAGTTTCCTGACGTAAGGTGTGTACCTCTTCCTTTGCCTCTAATAAAGCTTCACGCTTTTTAGATTCGGCGGTTTTAATGGCGTCGTTTAAAATGCGTTTTGCCTCGTCCTCTGCTGAGCCGATAGTAGCTTCAGCGGATTTGCGGCGATAAGCCGAGCCGGCAAAAAAACCGATAACGGCTAAAACCAGTGCAACGGCGCCCATAATAATCCATGGCATATACTTGCACCTCCTATATAAAACACGGAATTTTCCAAAACGGTAACAGGAGCCGTGTGTTTCCCTCCTGCGATTATATCAACTTATTTTATAAGGCATTCGCCAAAGTGCCCCATAAAAGCAAAGCTGCAATATTATCTATATAATTTTACCACTATATATAGGATATGTCAATAAGAATTACTATATATTTGCTAAAAATGGGCATAAAAAAAGAACCTCGTGCGAGGTTCTTTTTAAAAAACTTAATATAAAATTAAGCGATTTCAACAACTGCGCTAACTTCAGTAAGCTTAGCCTTAAGTTCTTCAGCTTCTTCCTTAGAAACAGCTTCCTTAAGGGTCTTAGGAGCGCCGTCAACCATCGCCTTTGCTTCAGCAAGACCAAGACCGGTAATTTCGCGAACAACCTTGATAACCTTAATCTTTTCAGGGCCAGCTTCCTTAAGAATAACGTCGAATTCAGTCTTTTCTTCAGCTGCTGCTGCGCCGCCTGCTGCGGGAGCTGCTACTGCTACAGCTGCTGCTGCAGATACGCCAAATTCTTCTTCTACTGCCTTAACGAGTTCAGAAAGTTCTAATACGGTAAGAGTTTTTAACTCTTCAATCATAGCTGTAATTTTTTCAGATGCCATTTTATTTTCCTCCAATAAATGTTTTTTAGTTTTTAAATTTAATTAAGCTTCGTTTTCTTTATCTACGATAGCTTGTACTGCGCGAGCGAATGCTGCGATAGGTGCCTGGAAGGCATTGCAAACTGTTGCAAGAAGTACTTCCTTGGTGGGAAGCTTAGCAAGAGCGTCAATAGTAGCTGTGTCAACAACCTTGTCATCAAGGAAACCTGTTTTAATCTTGAAGTCGGGGTGTGATTCAGCAAACTTTGAAAGAATCCTTGCTGCTGCGGTGTAGTCTTCATTAGCAAGTGCGATAGCGGTTGTGCCTTCAAGAGCAAAGCTCATATCAGCATAACAAGTATCAGCAATGGCACGTGCGAGAAGGGTGTTTTTAACAACGAAGTAATCAACACCGTTTTCACGAAGTTCCTTACGAAGTTTGGTATCGTCAGCAACTGTGATGCCCTTATAGTCAACTACAACACCTACGATAGCTTTTTCTAACTTTTCGGAAAGAACAGCCACCTGCTTTTGTTTTTGTTCTAATACTGCTGCGTTTGGCAATTTTGTCACCTCACAAAAAATTTAGATTTTGCAACCTAAAAAAGAAGTCCGTCATTGCATAAGGCAAGACGGACGAAAATAAGCATAAATATAACATTTAAGCGCTTACCTCGGTAGGCGATAAAACTTATGACCTAAAGGCCACCTACTGTCTTTGGATTGCAACAAGGGGATTATACACCAAATAGCGCTGTTTGTCAAGATATTTTTTGTTTTTCTTTTTTATTTTCTGCGTTGTTGGTTAAATCGGTAATTTTTACGTTTGAATCGTGAGGAATAGGCTTCCATTCAACCTTCATAAACAAGGCGATTACAAGTGAAAATTTACCTATAAGGTCAAAAATTGGGAAGGTGGCGGCAAACCACAATGTTTTGAAGAAGGGGATTTTCTGAATACGTTTTTGTTCAATTATATAAACATATAACGCTACAAGCATACCTTTTAAATATGCTTCGCCCGTCCACCAAAGTACAGTGGTTATTATAACTATGGGTTTTGGTATATTGGGTACCGCAAGACAGAAAAATGTAATCTTCATAATTAAATAAAAGATGCGTTTGAAGAAAATAAATAACTGCCTGGGGTATACAACCATTAAAATGTCAAGGCTCATAAAACGAAGACGAATATTATTGAAAAGTCGCTTCCAAAAAGAAACTTTGCCCTTTTCGTGAATACTTGCCACGCCACCGGTAAAGAAAATGTGCCACAAAAGCTTGGGACCAATTTCAACAAATGCCTGAAGGTGACCCTTTGCCCAACGAATACGTTGACGCATTGCAATTTTAAAGCTAACGGGTTGTTCATCATAGAAAATAGCGTCATGATTATATGAAATTTTATAACCCCTTGCAACTGCATCGGCACAAAAGGCGCGGTCTTCAGTAAGTGAAACCCAATTCCAACCGTCTTTTATAAGCTCGTTTGCAAATAAAAAGCCTGTACCTTGAATACGTGTTGCCAAATGGAAAAGCGAACGTGGGCGGTGTTCATTACGAACGGTGCGAAGCCAATGCACACCATAGGAAGCTGAAATCCAGTTATCGCCAAAGTTTTTGGTGTTGCGGTAAGATGTTACGATTTTTTCACCCGCGTCAAAGGCGTTGTTCATTTCCTCTAAATAATTGGGTGCTAAAAGGTTATCGGCGTCAAAAAGGATATAGCCCTCATAGCTTTCAATTCCGTAATCACGGCGAATACATTCCACTAAGTACTGAAGCGCATAGCCTTTTGTACGGTGCTCGTTATCAAAGCGTTCATAACAAATTGCACCCATCTCGCGTGCAATAGCGGCGGTATCATCGGTGCAGTTGTCGGCAACCACAAAAATATCAAGCATATCCTCGGGGTAGTTTTGACGTTTTATTGAATCAATCAAATTGCCTATAACGGTGCGTTCGTTTCGGGCGGCAACAATAATTGCATATTTGTGGTATTGCTTTGCGGGTTTAAATTTGCGGGTTGCAACAACACCAACATATTTAAAAATGTTTTTATACCAAAGTGTGTTGGATATTATTTTTGAAATTGTACTTATAACAGTCCAAATTGCGTTTAATACAGCAACAATTCCCATTTATACGTCACCTTGTTTTTAAAAATTGGGTCAAAATAGTCCTTTTAAAGCATACCACAAGTTAAAAGTTTTTTCAATAGGGGGATTATGTATAAATTGGGGTTTAGCGGTGAGATGTAAATGAATTATTGTGTCGTAGGGGCGAACTGTGTTCGCCCCTACGATGTGCTACCAATATAACCGAGCGATAAACTATAATTTAAACCTCAAAATTAAAAACACGGCAAAACCGCAAAGGATTCCACCGTGTTCTGTTATTTAATTAATTATCGCGTTCGCGTTCGACTTTGGTAATTGCGCCGGTATCGGCATTAACATCATAGGAATATTCTGTATTTCCGTAATCAAAATCAATTTCCCAAATCTTTACGCCACGTTCGGTATCAAGCTCGATATCCAAATCGCGAATGTCCGCTTGTTTAACACCTGCTTCTGTAAGGGCAATTTCAAGTGCTCTTTCACGGGTGATGGCGGTTGTTTGGTTGTTTTGCTGTTGATTTTGATTTGACGGGGTCAGGTCTGAAACCAAGGAACTGCCGTTTTGGTTTGGGCTATTTGTGCCGCTGCCCATCGAATTATTGTCCATTGTATTATTACTGCAGGCAGAAAGTGCTAAGGCTAAAATTAATGTGATAAATAAAACTGAAAATTTTTTCATAGTATTCCCCCTGTGTTAGTTTATCAAAAAAGGGAAGCGTTTATGCACGCTTCCCTAAAATGCTTAATTATTTAAAGTAACGGCCGAGTAAACCTTCAAATGCCTTGCCGTGACGAGCCTCGTCTTGAAACTACGTCCAAAAGCCGCTTGAAATCAAGGTTTCATTATTTATTTTTTAAAATCACACTTTTGTCACACTAAAACCGAATCATATTATGCTCTTTTTATTCATTATCGGCATTTTTCTTTTTGCGAACTTTATTGATGATTGTAACAACAATCACAAAGCAGATTGTATTTACGAATCCTTCAATCAAAATTTCAATATATGTTTTTTGGAACAATAATCCAATCAGCGCAACAACAATTGTAAAAATCACATATACTAATAAAAATTTCAAAATATTCTTGCCGAAGTTTTTCATCAAATTACCCCAAAACAAAAGATGTGCTACCATTATGATAGCACATCCTCAGTGATTTTTCAATCAGATATTACTTAAAATAACGGTTGAGCAGACCCTCAAAAGCCTTGCCGTGACGGGCCTCGTCACGTGCCATTTCATGAACGGTGTCGTGAATAGCGTCAAGACCAAGTTCCTTAGCAAGCTTTGCAAGCTCAAACTTACCGAGTGTAGCGCCGTTTTCAGCGTCTACGCGCATTTCAAGGTTTTTCTTGGTAGAATCGGTAACAACTTCGCCTAAAAGTTCAGCAAATTTTGCTGCGTGTTCAGCTTCTTCATAAGCTGCCTTTTCCCAATAAAGACCAATTTCGGGATAACCTTCACGGTGTGCAACGCGTGCCATTGCAAGATACATACCTACTTCGCAGCATTCGCCGTTGAAGTTTTCACGAAGACCGTCGATAATTCTTTGGTCAACACCCTGTGCAACACCTACAACGTGTTCAGCAGCCCAGGTCTTTTCGCCTGCTTGTTCCTGGAATTTGGAAGCGGGAGCGTGGCAGATGGGGCATTCAACGGGAGCAGCGTCACCTTCGTGAGTATAACCGCAGATAAGACATACATATTTTTTCATAATAATTTCCTCCAAAAGATAATTTGTTTTTCAGTTTTTTGTTTTACAGTTTTGACAGATACCGTAAGCTACATAAATTGTAGTTTCGGGTGTAAAACCCATTTTTTTTGAAAGCTTCGCTAATGGGTCACTTTCAAGCCGTGCGTCGTGAATGCAGCCACACTTTTTGCAGTGTAGGTGGGCGTGAGGGGTAGTGTCATAATCAAAATGCTCAAACCCGTCACCAACGTTTAGACTTAAAATTTCGCCGTTTTGGCTAAGCTGTGAAAGGTTTCGGTAAACCGTACCCAAACTTATATTGGGTATTATTTCCCGAACTTGTTCGTAAATCCAATTTGCTGTAGGGTGAGTATCTGTTTGGCTGAGGACGGTTAAAATCGCCTCGCGCTGTTTAGAATAGTTTTTCATTGTTGTCACCCAAATCAGTAATGATTACTATTTTATTATAGCAAATTTTTTTTAATTGTCAATAGTTTTTTCAATATTTTTTTAATTTTTTTCAACTTGACAAAGGTGGTCTTTTCATTTATTATTTATATATGTGTTAAGTATAATATTTAGGAGTATAAAATGGCTGGTGTAATTTCTGAATCGGTAATTAAGCGCTTACCCCGTTATTACAGGTTTTTAGGCGAGCTTAAGGCACAGGGAAGGGAGCGTATTTCCTCGCGTGAGCTTTCTGAAAGAATGGGTCTTACCGCAAGTCAAATTAGGCAGGACCTTAACTGCTTTGGCGGCTTCGGTCAGCAGGGTTATGGCTATAATATTGAGGTTTTGCAGTCGGAAATCGGTCAAATTTTAAAGCTTGACCGCCCTAAAAGTACTATATTAATTGGTATGGGCAATTTGGGTCGTGCGGTTGCAATGCATATGAATTTTGAATCTAAGGGCTTTCACCTTATCGGCCTTTTTGACGCTAAGGAATCACTAGTGGGTCAAATTGTGCGTAATCAGCCCATCAGAAGCACCGACACTTTGGACGAATTTTGCCGTGAAAATTTACCGCAGGTTGCAATTTTGTGTATTCCCAAAGAAGCTGCCGAGGGTATTTCAGCACAGCTTATAAAGCTTGGTGTAAAAGCTTTTTGGAATTTCAGTCATTACGACATTGCAATGAATCACCCTGGGGTTGTGGTTCAAAATATGCACTTTAGCGATAGCTTAATGCGTTTGTCCTTTAAAATTGAAGATTAACTTAAAAAATCCGTCACACCTGTGACGGATTTTCGTTTGTAACAGTTCAAATTATAGTTTGCCGCTCGGTTGAATTAATATATCGTGTAGGGACAATTCACGAATTGTCCGTAAAACTTGGCAAATATCTGGCGGGCGATTCGTGAATCGCCCCTACGAATATGAAATCTAATTTGTACTTTAATTCCGAATTACACATTACGAATTCCGCATTACGAATTAGATAAACCCTCAATTCACTTTTTCTTTTTATGAATATTGCGAATGGTTTTTTTCTTCTTTTGGGGTGCGGTTTTATCGTTTTTATCGGGCAAGACAAGGCAATTTTTACCCGTGCCTATAAGGTCAAAGCGGTTTGCCTTTTTAAGTGCTGCAAGCACAATTTGACGGTTTTCAGGCTTGAAATATTGTAGCAAAGCACGTTGCTCGGCCTTTTCTTTTGCAGTTTTGGGCACATAAACAGGTTTCATTGTGTTGGGGTCAATGCCCGTATAAAACATACAGGTTGAAATTGTACCAGGGGTGGGGTAATAGTCCTGCACCTGTTCGGGATGCAAATTATTACGCTTTAAAAATACCGCAAGCTCAATAGCGTCCTTTATAGTGCTGCCGGGATGGGACGACATTAAATAAGGCACTAAATACTGCTTTTTATTTGCCGATTTTGTAAGCTCGTAAAAACGTTTTTCAAAACGGTTATAAACCTCTATCGGTGGCTTGCCCATATATTTTAATACGTTGTTCGAGCAATGCTCGGGCGCAACCTTCAGCTGACCGCTTACGTGGTGGTTTATAAGCTCCTTGAAAAATTCTTCGTTCTTGTCGGCCATTAAATAGTCAAAACGAATGCCCGAACGTATAAACACTTTTTTAACCTTCGGCAAATCCCTTAGCTCACGTAGAAGCTTTAAATAATCGGTGTGGTCAACCTCAACTGCAGGGCACATTGTGGGGGCAAGGCATTTTTTGTCGGTGCAAGCGCCCTTTTTAAGCTGACCCTTGCAGGCGGGCTTTCTAAAGTTAGCGGTAGGACCGCCTACGTCGTGAATATAACCCTTAAAATCATCCATTTGGGTGATTTTTTTTGCTTCTTCAATAACCGATTTGTGACTGCGTGAGGTTACTACGCGACCTTGGTGGTAAGCCAAAGCACAAAAATTACAGTTGCCAAAGCAACCGCGGTTGTGAATTATAGAAAATTTGACCTCGGCAATACCGGGTACACCGCCCGCATTTTCATAAGACGGGTGATAATCACGCATAAAGGGTAGTGAATAAACTGCGTCCATTTCTGCTTCGTTTAGCGGTGGCATTGGTGGGTTTTGCACCAAAATTAAATTGCCGTGCTTTTGAATTAAGGTTTTACCCCTAACCGCATCCATTTCATCCTGCTGAATTTTGCAGCTTATTGCATACTGCTTTTTGCCGTTTTCGCTGTCTTCCTTAACGGCATCAAAGCTAGGGCATTCACGGCTTCCCGAAATATGCGAAAACTCGCTTGTTTTAACGGCATAACAGGTGCCTAAAATATCAGTAAGCGCTGAAATCGGCTCGCCGTTATTTAAACGGTTTGCAATTTCAACAATATGCTTTTCGCCCATGCCGTACATAAGCAAATCGGCACCGCTGTCAATTAAAATTGAAGGGCGAACGATATCGTCCCAATAATCGTAATGGGCAAAACGGCGAAGGGATGCTTCAACACCGCCGATAGCAATGGGAATATCGCCAAATAATTCACGCAGTTTTTTGGTGTAAACAATAGTTGCACGGTCGGGTCGTGCGCCTGCTTTACCGCCCGGGGTATAAGCATCGTCACTGCGGCGCTTTTTGGCGGCGGTGTAGTGCGCCACCATCGAATCAATATTACCTCCGTTTACCAAAAATGCCAAACGGGGTGCGCCAAAGCGTTTATAGTCAGCATCACTTCGGGGCTGTGGTATTATGCACACCTTATAGCCGGCGTTTTCCAGCACGCGCGAAATAATTGCAGTACCAAAGGATGGATGGTCAACGTAAGCATCACCTGTAACTATTATAAAGTCGGGCTGTTCCCAACCGTAAGCCTTCATTTCTTTAACCGATATAGGTAAAAATGGCATAATATCACCTCTTTAAATTATACATATATTAAGAGTATACCATATAAATGTTTTTTCGGCAAGGTGGTTTAAATGAAATTTTGGGACAGCTTTGTAAAACTGCTTATAACACAGGGTGCGGTGGCATTAATTATAATTTTAAGCGTTTTGGTTTTAAAATTCGGCTTTAAAAACACCTATAATCAATTTGTAAATTGGTACAAGGTGAATATTTTAACCGACACCAACGTTTACGAGGTGATAGAGTGAAATTTTCGTTTTTGGGCACAAAAATTTATGTTTCTTTTTTCTTTATGGCGGCAGTAACAACAATGCTTGCCACTGACCGTACAGGCTATATGCTACCAACGCTTTTTGCGGTGTTAATTCACGAAGCGGCACATTTGTTTATAATGTGGGTGCTTGACTGTGCTCCGTTGTCGGTCAGGCTTATACCCGCGAGCGTGCAAATCAATAAAAAATTTTCCTTTTCAGCAAAAAACGACATTTTAATTGCCGCCGCAGGACCCGTAGCAAATTTGCTTTTATGTGCTTGTCTTTATTTTAATTATGCAGCGTTTGGTAATTTGACAGTTTTATATTATTCGCTTTTGAATTTAATAATTGGCTTATTCAATTTGTTGCCTGTTAAAGGGCTTGACGGCGGCACCATTTTATATAACGTTATTTGCAAATTTAAAGGGCAGGAAAAAGCCGCACTTATAATGCGGATAATAACCTTAATTTTGGCGGCGGCGGTGATTTTTGTTGCTGTCACCCTTACTTTTCGCCATAAATTTAATATTTCAATTTATATTGTTGGAATTTATCTTTTTATAATGTCTTTAATGAAATTTTAGTTGAAAGAAAAGAAAAAGTATTGTATCATAGATTTAATAACTTATTGGAGAAGATTTAATGGATAATAAGGAATTTGAAAGACTGCTTTTGACCGTTCAAAAACCCGGTAGATATTCGGGTGGTGAAATTAATAGCGTTATTAAGGATAAAGAAAAGGTAGATGTGCGTTTTGCATTTTGTTTTCCTGACACTTATGAAATAGGTATGTCGCACTTGGGTATGAAAATTCTATACTCACAATTTAATGCAAGGGATGACATTTGGTGCGAACGAGTTTTTGCCCCTTGGCTCGATTTCGAAGAGGTTATGCGCCAAAATAACATTCCGCTTTTTGCACTTGAAAGCCGTGACCCTGTAAAGAATTTTGATTTTATTGGTTTTACGCTTCAGTATGAAATGTCCTACACAAACGTGCTTAATATGCTTGACTTGGCAGGTGTGCCATTAAGAAGCGCCGACCGTAAGGATTTAGCACCCTTGGTGGTTGCAGGTGGCCCCTGCGTTTGTAATGCCGAGCCCTTGGCTGATTTTGTTGATATCTTCTTTTTAGGCGAGGGTGAAGAGGTTGACCTAGAGGTTATTGACCTTTATAAAAAGCACAAGGCAATTGGTAGCACTAAGGCTGAATTTTTGCGTGAAGCAGCACAAATTGAGGGTGTTTACGTACCGTCTCTTTATGATGTTTCTTATAATGAAGACGGGACAATTAACGCCGTAACACCTAAGGATAATGCTCCTGCTGTCATTAAAAAGCGTATTATTAAAGATTTGAATAATTGCCATTATCCCGAAAATTTTGTTGTGCCATTTATTCAAATTGTGCATGACCGTGCCGTTCAGGAAATTTTCCGCGGTTGCATTCGCGGTTGCCGTTTTTGTCAGGCGGGCTTTATTTACCGTCCCGTGCGCGAAAAGTCGGCCGAGGTTATAAACCGTCAGGCAAAATGTCTTTGCGAAAACACAGGCTATGATGAAATTTCAATTTCATCGCTTAGCAGCAGTGACTATACAGAATTAGAGCCACTTTTAAACGAAATGCTTGATTGGACACAGCAAAACCACATAAGTCTTGCTTTGCCATCCCTTAGAATTGATAATTTTTCGGAAGAATTGCTTGAAAAAATCAGTCACATTCGTAAAAGCGGTTTAACCTTTGCCCCCGAAGCAGGTACACAGCGGTTACGTGACGTTATAAACAAAAATGTTACCGAAGAGGAAATTTTATCCACCTGTAAAATTGCTTTTGAGGGTGGACATACCGCCGTTAAGCTTTACTTTATGATGGGTCTTCCCACCGAAACCGACGAGGACTTAAAGGGTATTGCTGATTTAGGTCAAAAAATTGTGGATATGTATTACGCTATGCCAAATAGACCTAAGGGTAAGTCGGTTTCAGTTTCAATGAGCGTTGCGGTATTCGTACCCAAGCCCTTTACACCCTTTCAGTTTGAGCCACAGATAAGCAAAGCTGAAATGGAAAGAAAACAGGCATATCTTAAGTCTTGCATTACCACCCGTAAGATAGATTTAAGTATGCACGATTCTTCAACAAGCTTTTTAGAGGGCGCTTTTGCACGTGGTGACCGCCGTTTAGGCAACGTTTTAGAATTGGCGTTCAAAAAGGGCTGTAAGTTTGACAGTTGGAATGAATGCTTCGATTTGGAAAAATGGAACGAAGCGTTTTTGGAATGCGGTCTTGACCCTAATTTTTATTCTGCTCGTCTTCGTGCTTATGATGAAATTAACCCTTGGGACCACCTCGATTATGCGGTTTCAAAGGGCTTCTTGGTACGTGAGCATCAAACCGCTTTAAGTGAAAAAACCACACCCAACTGCCGTGAAAAATGCTCGGCCTGTGGGGCAAATTGCTATGGGGAGGGTGTCTGCTTTGAGAAACGTTAGAATTTTTTACGAGAAAAAGGGTAGAATGAAGTTCGTCTCCCACCTTGATATGAACCGTTTTATGTCCCGCCTTATTGCAAAGTCGAAAATCCCCGTTTGGTTTACCGAAGGCTTTAACCAGCACGCATATATGAACTTTGCTGTGCCGCTTTCGCTTGGTTACGTTGGTCTTTACGAGGTTATGGACGTAAAAATCACCGACGATAATTACCCACTTGAAAAGTTGGTTGAAGCTTTAAACACCGTCTCTACACCCGATATTAATTTTGTAAAAGCAGCTGAGAGTGTAATGCACACAAAGGAAATTGCTTTTGCTGAATTCAAGTTGTCTTTTGATAATGTTAATGCCGAAAAAATTAATGAATTTTTCGCAAATGAATCAATAATCACCCAGAAGAAAACTAAAAAAGGCGGTATTAAGGATATTGATATTGCACCCCTTATTAAAAAGGCAGAACTTTGCGGTAACGAACTTACCTTAATTTTGACTGCGGGCAACGAAAACAATCTAAACCCGTCGCTTGTAATGACCGCATTTTATGATTTTTGTGGTGTTGACCCCGATTTTTACGATGTTACTCGAGTAATGATTTATGATAAAAATTTAAATAAATTTGAATAGCAAAAACGCACCCTATCGGGTGCGTTTTTGCTTGAAGTATAGATAATTAAATTGGGGTTTAGCGGTGACTTTATTGATATAACCTATAGGGGCGAACACAGTTCGCCCCTACGAAGTGCAACTAATCAAACATCCCTACAAACTATAATTTTAACACTGCAAAGTTAGGCAAGGTTTATTACTGTTTTATTTTTGCGTTTTGCCTTTTCTGCAAATTGTGACGCACCACCAAAATTGTTTTTAATATATGTAATAACGTAATCTGATTTTTCTATCATATAGTTGTTGCGCCTATGTATAGCAAATTTGGGCGGAACATTGGTTAAACAATCGGGGAATACTGTATCCGTAAAATCTATATATTCATAATTTGTATTCTTAGTCGGCAAATATGCTAATACTACATAATATTTAATTTTCGGATATGTTTTCTTTAATTTTTTAAGCGTAAGATAAACAAGTCGGTCAAAGCCACCTTGATTTCCAACATAAAATGTTGTTACACCGTGTTCTGTAATCAATTCTTTAATTGTGTTTGCAATAAGCGGTTGAATAATTTTAGGAGTGTTTTTATGACCAAAAAAGGTACAAGCTGACATATTTGCCTCAGTAATATTTTATTTATATATGACATTTAGTGAATGTCATATATAATGCAAATATAACATATAATTTTCTTAATGACAAGCACTAAATGTCAAAGGGAGAATAAATATGTTTATTAACAAGGCCGCTGATGGACTTAATAATGTTTGTGGCAAGAACGTTACTGTTTTTCGCAATAAGTTGGGAATTTCTCAGCGTGAGCTTGCCGATAAAATGCAATTAGTCGGTATAGATATTGATAAAAATGCCATTCAAAGAATTGAAAGTGGTAAGCGTTTTGTTACCGATATTGAAATAATTGCTTTTGCAAAAGTGTTTAAAGTGAAAATTGAGGAATTATTGAAATAATTAAAGCACCCTTTCGGGTGCTTTTTTACGTCTTCGCCATTTTCATAACAAGTGAAGTGGGTAAAACTTTAGATGCAAAGCGGTAGAACTTATAAAAAATATGGTCACAGAAAACGGCCTTTTTCTTTTTAGACGCTTTAAGCGAATGTGCGGCAACCTTTTCTGCACGGTCACGGGGCAGGGTGTCAAAGGTTTTGCTGTCGCCCTTGTTTATTCCTGCAAGGGATAAAAATTCAGTTTCCATAGGACCGGGGCAAACACTTAAAACATTAATTTTGCGGGTTTTAAGTTCTTGCCGTAGGGCGCGTGAAAAACTCATAACATACGCTTTGGTAGATGAATAAACCGCCATTCTGCTATTGGGCGCAAAAGAGGCGATAGAGCAGGTGTTAATAATTTCGCTGTTTTCTTTCATATACGGTAAACAAATACTTGTCATAACGGTAAGCGCTTCACAGTTAAGGCGAATCATACCCGCGTTATCGTTTGTAGAAATATCGTAAAAATATCCCAATTTTCCAAAGCCTGCGTTATTAATAAGCAGTTTAATTTCGGCATTTTCGCTTTTTAAAAGATTTACAAATTCATTTATACAGTCATCTTTTGTAATATCGCATTTTACCGTGCGTGTTTTTGTATTTAAAAGCGATGCGACTTCTAAAAGTTTGTCTTCTCGACGCGCTAAAAGCCATATCTCATCAATATCCTGTCGCATTTTATCAACGGCTTTTGCGTATTCGGTGCCAAGACCCGAAGATGCGCCTGTAATTACTGCAATTTTCATAATTAACACTTCCTTTTAATTAATTATATCACTTAAAAATGCTTTTTGCAAAACATATCTGTAAAATTATTAAGTTTTTCAAAATCCATAGCGTTAATATAATGCTTTTCAAGCTCATCGTGTACCTTTTTTGCTTCTCCTAGAGTGAAATATGCGCTATCGAGTAACTCGGCGGCAAGACGTTTGTTAAATTTAATGCGGTTTTTGCTTTGGTGTAAAAGTCGGCTGTCGTAAAAACGGCGGGCGTGTATTCGCCGTTGCTCATTTTCAAAGTTAATAAATCTGTTTTCACTCACAATCGCAAAATCAAGTTCGGGTATTATAATATGGTCAATAAGCTCGGGGAAAAATGGGCTTTTAAGTGTTATAATGTCATAACCGCTTGCAAGTGCATTTTTGCGGATGATATTTAAAATATATGAAGAAACGGCAAAAAAATCATCGCTTATAATTATTAAATTTTGGGTTGGGGTGTTTGGAAAAGCTACAAAGCCGTTGGGGGTAATACCACCTATAAAACGCACCGTTTCTTTTGGTGTGCGGTTGGTTTTATTAAATATATTTTTGCAAAGCTTTTCGGCAAAGGCTTTGCATTTTTTTGTGTCAGTGCAGGCGGTAGCGGTTTTAAAATTGTCGTAAAGCATTTCACCTGCCGCCGTTATATAACGCGCCGCGGTTTTGTGAAGCGCTTTGTTGCAGTTGGTAATTTCAATAATATCGGCTTTGTTTTTAAACTTTTCACTATCCCAAAATTCGCCAAAGTTTAGAATTTCTTGGGCAACTGCTGGGTAAACGGGGTCAACGGTGTGCGGTGCGGTACCGTCAACTATTATAATTTTACTTTTTTCGCAAATAATGCCGTCAAGACTTTGTGGGTCGGACGAGCAGGGGCAATAAATAACGGCTTCGCCTTTTGCTTCGGCAAAGGCTGCGACCTTTTTCATAAAGGAAGATTTGCCGGTGCCGGGTCCACCCTTAATTATGTATGTTTTATAATCATTACTGCAGTTTGACAAAAATTCACTTACAAAGCCACGGCAGGAATTTGCCGCCAAAAAATATTTTCTTATGTTTTCTTTCACAAAAATGCCTCCAATCAATACATTTTATTCTTTTAAAAAGGTTTTGACACAGGGGCGTTTTTGTGTTAAAATACCGTTGAGTTGGTTAGACGGTTGCGGGCAGTAATGCCTGAGGAAAGTCCGAGCCCCACAGGGCAGAATAACGGCTAACGGCCGCCGAGGGTGACCTTAGGGAGAGTGCAACAGAGATATACCGCCGAAATTTTTTCGGTAAGGGTGGAAAGGCGAGGTAAGAACTCACCGACTTCACGGGAACGTCGAAGTCCTGTAAACCCTATTCGGAGCAACGTAAAATGTGGCTATACATTTGCCCGATGTGCCACGAAATACGGCTAGAGCACGGAAGCAATTCCGTGTCGAGATAGATGACCGTCCACGACAGAACTCGGCTTATCGACCAACTCATTTTAAAGCAGTCTTTACGACTGCTTTTTATTTTTAGTAAATTATAGTTTATCGGGCTGACGGAATGGTACAAACAATGCCTCCATCTGACGAGGTTAGCGTAGCGAGCGACGCGGTAGTGAATAACAGTCCGGTGGACTGTTAGAGCCGCGGAGGGACCGAGCACCGCAGTGCGAGAGGTGGATTTTTGCGAAGCAAAAAGACGGAGGGAGAGA
>JAGAPJ010000009.1 GCA_017623315.1 Clostridia bacterium
CCGTTTTTATATTCAGAAAAAATCGCCTTAGGTGCGACTTTAATTTTCAAATTCAAGCTCATTTTTTCACTCCTTAAGGGTGTATTTTTAATGTGTCGTTATATGCGAAAAAGCGCCAGGGCTTCTGGCGCTTTATTTCTTATTGATTATTCTTCGGATTCTTTTTCAAATTCCTTAATTTTTGCAAGCTTTTCGGTCTTGTTCTTGCAACCGGTAAGGTCAATGCCCTTTTCCTTTGCGTATGCTTCGAGCTGCTCAACCTTCATTTCATCAACTGTTAAAGGCTTATCTTCAACTTCGGTATAGCCCAGCGCCTTTAATTCATCACGTTTACGCGGCGTTTCAACCTTTTTGATTTCGTTGCCATACTTACTTCTCATAACAAACATTTTTACAACCTCCTGTAATGTCAAAGGGACGGCTTTCACCGCCCCTTTATTAAGATTTATCAGCCAATAATGGCATGCACTGTTTTTAAATGGCTGTTTTTAACAATAAGGTCATAATACAAGCGGTAATTAATCTTGTATGCGTCCATATCTTCCACGTCATCACAATCAATAACGTTCACTTTATCAACTTTCTTAACCAGTGAAGCAGCTTTTCTGGGCAAAACAAGTGCCTTAATTGTCTGAGTGTTATTTTCTGTGTCGGGATGGAAGCCATCATCATCAAAAACAAACTTAGTATACATTCTTTCCGCAGAAACCGGAATGATAGCTGTACCGTTAAGTTTCTTAACCTTCATATCAATTTCGCCCTGTTTAAAGTCCGAAATTGTAATAAAGCGCTGCAGCTCGGTACTTGTCATCAAAATACCGTACATAATCGGGTCAACAAAAGCGACAATTTCGTCATTTCTGTAACCGTTCGAAGCTTCAACATTATTGATGGTTTCAAGCATGGCCGCAACTGCTTTTGTCTGGTCGTATGTTTTAATATTGGCAGCTTTACCGTCTTCTGTACTTGCGGCGACACCTGCAAGTTTAGAAAGTGCCCAAGCATCAATTTCGGGTACAACCATTTCTCTGGTGTAACCACCAACAGTTTCACCAACAAGACCGGGTACACCTGATTCATCAACGTCCTGTGCATCAATAAGAAGCTGTTTGGAACGTTCCTTCACAAGTGTATATTCAACATGCTTAAGGTTAACGTCCCCCTTTGAATAACCAGTCGCACGGTCATAATCGCCAAGGCCGTTATAAGAAACAACCGGAATTAACACTGTTCTTGCACCCTTAAACTTAGCCGCAAAAGCGTTATCAGTAAAAATACCTGTTTTAGATTCCTGAACAATCATTTTATCGAGTTCGGGTGAATATTTTTGTGCATAAGAAATACTATTTGCCATTTTTAATTCCTCCTATATTTTCAAATTTTCTTTTAAATAGCTATCTGCCCCACAGTCCTTTGAGATAACTCTTTTCCGCTGACGTTTTGTTATCTAACGAAGGGTTATCCGCCATACTGCCTGCAGATTTTGCCGCGGCCGCTTCTTCTGAAGCTTTGGCTGCAGCAATTTTTTTGTTTTCGCGATGCTGATGTAATAAATAAGCATGCGTAAGGTCTTTGCCTTCGGCTGCCGCACGGCGAACCGATTCGGGAAGGTCAGCAAATTCCGTAAGCTCGGGAAATTCTTTTTGCAGTTCAATAAACTCATTAGCCAAGCGGGTGTTTATGTTCTGCTCAGCTGTAGCTTCTTCCTGCAAACGCTTATTTTTTGCAGCATCAATTTTCTTGCCCTTTTCGGCCTGGTAATGCTCCATCATAATATTGATGGTTTCTTCATCATTGCCAAACTTCTCGGCAAGCTCGCGGCGGTAAGCTTCATCCTGTTCGGTTTCAAAAGCATTAATAAATTCATCTACCGTTTTACCCTGAAGCGTTGCAACTCTTTCAAGAGCATCGTACGTACTTTGATAATAAATGCCCTTTTGCGCTAGCTTTGCCGCTTCATCTCTTGAAAGACCACGCTTTTCGTGGTTATATTGAATTTCAAGAAAAGGTGGTGCATCGTTACCGGTTGTGCCGCTACCGTCCGCGTTTTCGTTTGCGGAAGTATCCGAAGCGTTTTCATCGCCCTTTGGTGCGGTGTCGATTCCTTCGTTTTCGTTAACTTCCTGTTGTGACTCCATCTCGGCAGATGTGGTGCTCTGCTCCGATGCGTTCTGAACGTTCATTTCGTCCATATCATTAGCTCCTTTTTCGGTCTATGGTGAAGACCGTAATATTTACAAACAAAAAGAACGCCTTATAAAAAGCGCTCTTTCCGTAATGTATTAAATTATTTCCTCTTGGGCTGTGCCGTCATAATCCCAAAAGTTTTTCATTTCGCGAATCATTTTCCTTTCTTCGCGCTCTTTTTTGGCCTTTTCCTCATTGCTTAAAGGCGGTGGTTCGTTTTTCTTCTCTTTGGCAAGTATCTTGTTGTAACCAACCAAAAAGCCCATAACGGCGAAAATAAAGCACAATGCGAATATCATTACAAACAATATTCCGCACAGTGCAAGTGCAATTATTACGTTTAACATA
>JAGAPJ010000094.1 GCA_017623315.1 Clostridia bacterium
ATTTTTAACACATCCTAATTGGAAAATAATTACATAAATATTTTTGTGTTTTCTACACAAGATACTATTGTCGGTCAAAGGCGTTTGCAAAAGTTAAACTTTAAAAGACCGACACCGCCTGATGTGATAAAACATCGGGCGGTTTTATATTTTAGCATAAAAGTTCTAATTATGCAATATAAATATAATTTATATTATCGTAAGGGCGATTCTTGATCGCCCGCTATTATCATTCCTTATCTTTTGTTTTTTCTGATAATCGCATAACCGCCGTTAAATCTTCTTCGGCGTCTTTAATTACACAATTAAGAAAAACTATTACAATCAATATAATGACAAAAAGAACCAAACCTGCCAAAAGAAGAATTAATGAACGGTTTGTACCTGCATCGGTGTGAGCAATAATATCAGAAATTTCGGGTATTTGGAAAGCCAAAACAATTCCCAGTATTACATCAATAACGGAAAGGATTGTTTTAAAAACCTTACAGCGTGTAAAAAATTTCATTACATAACACTCCTTTTTGTTTTCACGGGATGATGTAGGCATCATCCCCTACACATCACACTTTAATTCCTACAAATCCAGCATTGCCTGTTCGGCGGTACCTGTCGGTTTTTTCTGTCCCGCCGCGGGCAAATTGCGTGTGCGGTAGCGGTGTTCGCTGTCAAGTGTTCCCTTTTCATAAAGCAACACTTCGCTAATGCGCTGACCCTTCTTTTGTGTCATCACCGCAACACCGCCGTTATCCTTTGTGGTCTTTGCGGCAATCGAAGCAGTGTTGACAATTAACATTCTGCCGTTAGTTGATTTAAGCAAAATGTCACAGTCTTCCCTAACAAACAAAATTGTATGAATTGGATATTTTTCGCTATATGCCTTAATAAGCTTTTTACGGTTGGTTTTGGTTGCGTAAGACTCAAGCGGCACGCGTGAAATTTTGCCGTTTTCAAACACAAATACCATATGACCCTTATAATCAGCCGTTTCAACCATATAAATCGCATTTTCGCCCTCATCAAATTCGAGCTTACTTGGGATATAGTCACCCAAAATACTTGCCTTCGAGTCGGCAAATTCGGCGGTTTTCGATTTATAAACCTGCGCCTTGTTACTAAAAAACAATAATTCAGCCGCATTGGTTGATTCGATAGTTTGGGTAATTTCGTCGCCCTCTTTAAGCTTTTGCTCACCGCTCATACGAAGTGACTGCGGTGTAATCTTCTTAAAGTAGCCGTCCTTTGTAAAGAACAAGGTAACAGGCGAATTATCAACCTCAATTTCAACCTTGTCAACCGCTTCGGTTTCGGCGCTGATGATTTTGGTCTTACGGTCACGGCCATATTTGTCAATAACCATTTCAAGCTCTTTAATAATAATGCGCTTTAGCTTGGTTTTGGAAGCCAAAATGCTTTCCATTTCTTCAATTTCTTTAATCAAATTTTCAATATCAGCCGTGCGCTTTAAAATATACTCACGGTTTAAATGGCGAAGCTTAATTTCAGCAACGTATTCGGCCTGAATTTCATCAATGCAAAAGCCAATCATAAGGTTGGGTACAACCTCTGCCTCCTGCTCGGTTTCTCTAACAATCTTAATCGCCTTATCAATATCCAAAAGAATTTTTTCAAGACCCTTTAAAAGATGCAAGCGGTCCTTAGCTTTTGAAAGCTTAAAGTAAACCCTGCGGCGCACACATTCTTCACGGTATGCCACCCATTCGCTTATAATTTCCTTTACACCCATAACACGTGGGGAGCCCGCAATGAGAATGTTAAAGTTACAAGCAAAACTATCTTCAAAAGGTGTCATTTTAATAATCTTTTTCATTAACTTATCGGGGTCTATGCCACGTTTTAAGTCAATGGTAATTTTAAGACCTTCCAAATCTGTTTCATCACGGATATCATTAATTTCGGTAATCTTCTTGGCTTTTACAAGCTCGACTACTTTTTCAATAATCTGCTCACAGGTGGTTGTGGGCGGAATTTCGGTAATATCAATACAGTTTGCCGTTTTATCGTAAGTATAAACGCCCCTTACTTTAAAACTGCCACGTCCCGTTTCGTAGATCTTTTCCATATCACTGCGGTTGTATAAAAGCTGACCGCCAATTGGAAAATCAGGAGCCAAAAGGGTGTCGGCAACGTTAATTTCGTCATCCTTAATGTAAGCGATTGTAGTTTCGCAAACTTCCTTTAGGTTAAAGGGACAAATTGAGCTTGCCATACCTGCCGCAATACCCATATTAGCGTTAACAAGTATTGTCGGGAAGGTAACAGGAAACAACACGGGCTCCTTCATTGTGGCATCATAGTTATCCACAAAATCAACCGTATCCTTATCAATATCGGCAAAAAGTTCAGCCGCAATAGGCGCTAGCTTTGCTTCGGTATAACGTGAAGCCGCATAAGCCATATCACGCGAATATGCTTTACCGAACGAGCCCTTTGAAGCAACAAAAGGGTGCAAAAGTGCTTCGTGACCTTCGGACAAACGCACCATTGTTTCATAAATGGCGGCATCACCGTGAGGATTTAATTGCATTGTTCGACCAACGATATTAGCCGATTTAATAGTTTTACCGTTTAAAAGCCCCATATTATACATTGTGTAAAGCAATTTGCGGTGTGACGGCTTAAAACCGTCAATTTCGGGAATTGCACGGGACACAATAACGCTCATCGCATAGGGCATAAAGTTAGAGGTAATAGTTTCGGTAACAGGACTTTCAACTATTGTACCTGCGCCCGCAATATAAGCGTTGGCATTATTTTTCTTTTTGGGAGCTTCCTGCTCCCTCTTCTTTCTCGGTGCCATATTCTCATCCTTTGAATTCGTAATGCGTAATTCGTAATTCGTAATTACACATCACTCTTTTGAGTTTTAGTTATCGACATTAAGATTTTTAATATTTCTTGACAATCAGCATAAATATTTTC
>JAGAPJ010000010.1 GCA_017623315.1 Clostridia bacterium
ACAGTCGCCGAAAAGCGCCGAGCCTGTGTTCCAAATTTCCATTGCAAAGTTACCCTTTTGGGTTTCAAAATATTTTGCGCTGGTTTGGCTCCAATGCGGGTGGGCAAGAATTGTTAAATTATTCTTTTCGTGAATTTCATCAAGAAAGGGTTGATATGCTTCAGCATTAGGCGCAGTGCCCCATTTGAACTTTTGGTCGTGCTCAAAGCCGTTGCCGTCCTCTTTAGTAGTGCCAAGGCAATCTAGAATTTTTCTTTAATTGTATAAGCCATTTACACTCACCTTATTTAGTAATAAATTTTGTCCAACCTGTAATTTTTAATGCACAAAGTGCAGTACCTAAAAACGCAATTACGCACCAACTAATGAGCACCGCATCCCAACCAAAGTTGTCAGAAATGCTGGCAAATCCATAGCTTGAAACCGAAGCACCAATATATGTACAAGCATTTAAAATACCCGAGAAGGTAGAAACCATACCATATTTTGCGAAGTTTTTAGGAATAAGTGCAATAAGCATATGGTTTACGCCGTACATACTTGCCGAAATAAACGCTGCACAGATTATGGTAATAATAGGTAATTTAACACCCAATACTATCGGTATTGTAGCAACAAACGAAAAGCCGAACATAATTGCTGCTGTTTTTAGTTCGTGTTTAATTCTATTATTAAGTGCATTAGCAACTAAAACACATACCGTTGCGAATATAGGCAAAATTGCCGCGCTTAATATAGATGATGATTCATCTATATTAAACTGCTTATTAATAAGGGACGGAAGCCAGGTTTGAATACCGTCACGAAGAATACCCTGAAGCGCAATTGCCAGGAAAACAGGAATAAGACCTGCCAAGGCAATTAGACCGAAAACCGAAATTGTTTTATTGCTGTCGGCCTTTTTAACGCCTTCAGCCCTACCCATTTTAATGCCACGGGTTGCGAAAAGCCAAATAAGCATCATAACAATACCGAAAAGTGACATGCAGCGGAATACGTTACGCCAAATGGTGTATTTTAACACAACAGGAACAAATAAATAAACAAATATTGTACCCGTTGATACCGAAAGACCTGCAACGGTTACGGCATTAGCGTATTTATCACTGCCAACCTGTTCGGAAACGAAGCGTGTAAGCGGAGGCCAAATCATTGCCTGACAAACACCGTTAACACACCAAAGGGCTGTTATGACCCATATATTCGAACAAAATGAAACCAAGGTATTAACCAAAATTGTGCCAAGCATTGCAACCGATATCATTTTTGTGGGCGAAACCTTATCGCCTATAATACCGCAGATAACCTGACCTACACCGTATGTAATAAAGCTGCCTGTAACTGCGGCAGATGCCATTGTGTTGGTTATTTTTAAATCGGAAACTATCGCAACAATTGAAGCCGAATAGTCAAGTCGCATTGCATAGCTGAAAAAATAGACCAAAAACCCCAAAGCCACAACAACTTTATATGAAAGTTTTTTACTGTTTTCCATTTTTAATTGTTTTCCTCTTTATCCTCTTTTTTATTTATTTCGGTTAAATATTTATATGGCGTGCCGATAAAACCAACCTGACTAAAATCTTCCAAATTATGACGTACTATATAATCAATATATGAGGTTATCATTTGCGCCGAAAGAATATAACCCGCGGCATTCATATGACCGCCAACAAAGAACTTCTTTTTAAATTCGCCATCATATTTCGGGCTGTATTTGCGAAGATTTATAACGTAGGTGTTGCTAAACATTTTGGCCATATTTTTCAGCAATTCGGCGTGTTCGTCACCGCTTAAATTTTCAATACCATTAGGTAATGTAACCAAAAAGAATTTAGCATCAGGCTGAAGAACTTTAAGGCGCTGAATAATTTGCGCATAGTAGCCTGCAAAGGTGGGCTTGTTGTTTTGTGGATTTTCCAAATCAATATCCTCTACCGAGCCAAGCTCAACCTGTTTAGTATACATATCGTTTACGCCAAGCGCTAAAATATATGCCTGACAACGCTTTTCAGCCGTCCATACGCCACATTCATCGGCAAAGCTTTCCATAAACCATTTTGCTGACATACCACCGCGAGAAAAATTATAAACCTTTATACCCGCGTTGCGTGCCATATACTGTCCCCACGAATAATCATAAAAATCGTGATAGCCGTAATTACCATTTTCATCACGTGATTCGTGCTCGCCCGAAGAAAGACTGTCGCCAATACAGCCGATAGTCCTAAATACCCTTGCATAACCGCCGTCAAAAACAATTCTATCAAGCGGTTGTTCATCTTCAGCATAAAGATTTTTTTCTAAATCCAACATATTTATCCCTCAAAAAGACAACCGATATTGCCTTCAATTACACACTCTTTGTTGTTTTCTTAAATAAGGTTATTTATCATCGAACTGTTATGCATTTCTTTATCCTCAAACGGAACACCATCGTGACAACCGCGCCAAATTCAGTAATATCAAATACGTTAATCATTTAAAATCTCCCCCAAATCATACTTAAAGCGTAAATATACACCTGCAGTCCAACCCATCATGGTCGGGGCGTTATAGTCTTGATTTGCAACCTCACCTGTGTTACCGTCGTACTTTTCCCACAGGTTGCCTGTTTTATCAAAGTTTTTTTCAATTAATATAATGTAACGCCTTGCAATATCAATCGCCTTTTCGTCAAAACCGTAATTTTTACAAGCTATATATGACATAAACTGAAGCGGTGCCCAAACGTTAGGATAATCCCATTGAAGTGGGAAACGATAATCAGCCTTAACTGAACAAGACACACCGTAAGTGAGTGTCATATCCTCTAAAAGCTGCTTTTCACCCTTTACTTCATCTGCTAATTTAACAAACATTGGGTAAAGTGAAGCAACCGATTTTACCTTGCTGTGACGGTTATCCTTGAAATTCCAGTCCATAAATAACTGTTCTTTTTCATTCCAAAGATATTTTTGCATTTTTGTTTTTCTTGTGTTTGCATGTTCTTCCCAAAGGCTATCTTCATTTAGACCCAGCACCTTTGAAAATTCGCACATAATAGCTTCAAAACCGTAAAGTAAGGAATTAAGACAAACGGGGTTATAGTATTCACCGTCAAAATCAAAGCGAGAACAACAGTCCCATCCGCTTTCGCAATGAGTCATAAAGGTATTGGCAATTTTTTGACGTTCATAAGGGTCGTTGGTGGTATAGCCGCCGCTTCTTTCCTTAAACGCATTATAATATTGGTTAGTCAGAGCTTCATCCATCACTTTATAATTACCGTAAAAATTTAGCCCGTTTTCGCTTTGGCGTTCGGTTTGCCAAAATTTATATTCCTTACAAAGCGTTTTATATGCTTTTAACAACCATTCTTTATCACCAAAATATTCAAACACATCTTTAACCATAAAGCAAAGATAAGGCGGTTGAGAACGGTTTAAGTAACGTGTCATATTGCCGTTAAGCATAAACCCGTACTTTTCAACCATATATAACATATTATCAACGTTATATTTAGCCTGCTGCGCCATACCGCACTTAATAAGACCGAGATTTGTAAAGTATGTATCCCAGTAATACATGCTTGTAAACATTTCTTCAGTACAGGGTGCGGTATACGGATAAGGCAAGCCTATAAATTCGCCCTCGTCCTTTTGGTTAAAACGAACTGTTTTTTGTAAATTTACTTCTATGTGTTTCAATATTTCCATGATATCACCATAAATTTAATGCAAGGGCAGAGAAGCTTTTATACTTCTCTGCCCTCCCTTTAGTAATTGCTTAAAAGCTTAATATATTAAGCCTTTTTCTTTTTAATAATTATTATAGCAACAACTGCGCCTACAATCAAGAGGATTATAACAACAGCAGCAATAATAATTATAGGAACAATGTTAAAGCCGTTATCGGTACCATTGTTGTTAGTTGAAGGAACGTCAACCTTTTCATCAGTGGGAAGAATCATAGCATCGTCGAAGAAGAGACTTGCATCGCCAGATGTTCTAATAGCAATCCACTTGGTTTTAGCAGTAAAGGTTACTTCAACAAGCTGCCACTTGCCGTCCTTCATACCCTCAAGCACCTTGATTTCCTCAACGCCTAAGTCATTATCGAATATATCAGGAAATTCTTCGTGTACAAGTGAAAGGGTCGCTTTGGTGTTTTCCTTATCGGTAGTTACCCAGAAGGAAAGCTTATAAGTCTTACCGATTTCGAGCATCTTTTCATAGTTAAGGAGGAAGTCTTGTTCTTCAGACTTAGCACCAATACGATGAATAGCTGTCATACCGCTTCTTACGTACTTAGCGTTGTAACCGGATGTACCGGGTTTATAATACTCGTAGTCATCGCCATAATCGTAAATCGAGTCAGCATAATTTTCAAAATCTTCAATTATGCCGTTTTCAGTCCACTTAGCATAAAGAATGGTCTTGAAAAGGATTTTGATCTGATCGTCCGCGGTCTTGCCTACCCCGACACTGGTATTTGTCACCTCAATAACGGTGCAACTCTTGATAGTATTGAGCAATATCTTAAAGACCTTGACATTGTTTATGCCCGTACATTAGGACAAATTAATAACAGCTTTGATTTGCCGAAAAATTGGTACCAATGGATGCCGACTGCTCATCATAATGATTCCGAAACAATGGAGCTTGTTGATAAATTTGTCGATTGGCAGGAGCAGTCATACGCCGCTAGACGTGAGCCAAAGCTATTTTATTTATGGGGTCACGCTTACGAATTCAGCGAAAAAACAATTGGAATAGAATTGAAGAAATTTGCCAAAAGTTAAGCGGTAAAGACGACACTTGGTATGCAACAAACATTGAAATTTACGATTATGTTACAGCCTATAATTCACTTGTCTACAGTGCCGATGGAAGTAAAATTTATAACCCCACGCTTAAACAAATTTGGCTTGATATTGACGGTAAGCAATATACCGTTAAACCTAGTGAAACGATAAGAATATAAAAACAACGGGCTTTACTTATGTAGTAAAGCCCGTTGCTGCTATATCAAGCCCAAAACTGACGCCAAGTGCCTTGTCCACACGGTGCATTGCACTTACGTCTAGACTACCCATTCTTTCCTTAAGACGCTTTTTATCAATTGTGCGTACCTGTTCTAGCAAAACAATTGAATCCTTTGCCAAACCGCAACCAACTGCGTCTACCGTAATATGAGTAGGTAACTTTGTTTTGTCGCGTTGGCTTGTAATTGCCGCCGCAATAACTGTGGGACTGTATTTATTGCCCACATCATTTTGAATTATTAATACAGGACGTATTCCACCCTGTTCCGACCCGATAACAGGACTTAAATCGGCGTAGTAAATTTCTCCACGTTTAATATTCATAACTTTTCACACTCCGATTATATTCTTGCCTGATTTTATAAAATTTAATCAAACAAATAAATACAATACAGTATATGCTTTAAAAAATGATGTGTTAATGATAAATTGAAGTTTATCAGTGACTTTATTGATATAACCCGTAGGGGCGAACTGTGTTCGCCCGTAAAAAATGTAAATGCAAGCGGGCGAACACAGTTCACCCCTATGATGTGCTACTAATATAACCGAGCGATAAACTATAATTTGAAACAACAACATAAAAACTGCGGTAGAAATTTTTACCGCAGTTTTCGTCTTATAACACATTAATTTTAATTTCACCATCAGCGGTGGCACTGATTGCAGATAAATTACCCTCACCATTTTCGATAATTAAATCAACAATGGGCGCTTCAATTTCACGGCGGATAAGGTTTCGAAGCTCACGCGCACCTTTTTTAATGCCGTCGCACTTGCCTGCAAGATATTTACAAACAGTTTCATCATAACTAAAGGTGATAAGCTTATCCTTTAACGATTCGGCAAATTCATCTAACATAAGAGATGAAATTTTTTGCAAAGTTTCATCCGACAATGGTGAAAATACAACAATTTCATCAACACGGGCAATAAATTCAGGGCGTAAAAAGCTTTCAAGGGCTTTAAGCGCCTTTTCTTTAGCACCATCGGCCTGCGTTTTGCCAAAGCCTAAAAGGTTTTCACTGCGGTCACTGCCTGCATTAGAGGTCATAACCACAACGGTGTTTTCAAAATTAACCTTTCTGCCCTGCGCATCGGTAACAGTACCGTCGTCAAGAATTTGTAAAAGGATATTTAAAACATCGGGGTGTGCCTTTTCGATTTCATCAAATAGCACTACCGAATACGGCTTTCTTCTTACCTTTTCGGTTAATTGACCCGCTTCATCATAACCAACGTATCCTGGAGGCGCACCAATAATGCGTGACACCGAATGTTTTTCCATAAATTCCGACATATCAAGACGGATTAAGGTTTCAGGTGTATCAAAAAGTTGTTGCGAAAGCACCTTTACAAGCTCGGTTTTACCTACCCCTGTAGGACCAACAAAGATAAATGATGCGGGGCGATGCAAATTATTTGTGCGTACCCTTGCGCGTTTAACTGCACTTGCAACCAGCTTTGTCGCTTCGTTTTGACCAATAATTTTTTCGTTTAATTTGCTTTCCAAATGGCCTAACTTTTCAAAGTCACTTTCCTGTACCTTGGTTGCGGGAATACCTGTCCAAAGTTCAATTACCTTGGCAATATCCATATCGGTAACAACTGTTGTAACGGTTGCTTCGCAAAGCTCGTTTGCCTGCTTTTTATACTTTTCAAGGTCAGCCTTAACCATTGCTTGCCTTTCATAGTCGGGGTTTTCAACGTCGGCTTCTAATTCTTCAAGCTTAATAGAATATTCAGCCACCTTTTTATTAACCTTGTAAAGCTCGTCAACCGCAGTATTAGCAAGACTTGCGCAAGCGCAAGCTTCATCTAATAGGTCAATTGCCTTGTCGGGCAAATAACGGTCGGTAACATACCTTTCAGATAAAATAACTGCTTTTTTAACAATATGGTCGGGTATTGTAACGTTATGGAAGCCCTCATAATATCCCTTTACACCCATTAAAATATTTTCACTTTCAGCAAGTGAAGGCTCCTCAATAGTTACAGGTTGAAAGCGGCGTTCAAGCGCGGCATCCTTTTCGATATACTTGCGGTATTCCTTAAAGGTGGTAGCACCGATAACCTGAATTTCACCGCGTGATAAGGCAGGCTTTAAAATGTTTGCGGCATTCATTGAACCTTCGGCAGAATCACCAGCACCGACAAGGTTGTGAATTTCGTCAATAAATAAAATAATATTGCCGGCTTCCTTAACCTCGCTTATAAGACCCTTTACACGGCTTTCAAACTGACCGCGGAACTGTGTGCCTGCAACAAGACCTGTTAAATCGAGCAAATGAATTTGCTTATCCAAAAGGCGTGCGGGCGCTTCACCGCGTGCGATTTGTAGCGCAAGACCCTCAGCAATGGCAGTTTTACCAACACCGGGCTCACCAATAAGACAGGGATTATTTTTAGAACGGCGTGACAAAATTTGAATGGTGCGGTAAAGCTCTTTATCTCTGCCGATTATAACGTCAATTTCACCGTTTTTAGCCTTATCGGTAAGGTTGGTGCAATACTGTTCAAGAAAACGGTTACGCTTCTTTTTAGACTTATCCTTTTTGTCCTTTTCGGGCGCTTTTTCGGTGGTGTTAGCCTCTTCCTTACTGTCACCGCCCATACCAAAAAGCTTATTAAAAATGGACATATTGGGCATTGCAGGTGCACGCCCCATATCAAAGGTTTCGTCATTAAGCTCAGCATCGTCGATATCATCACCCTCTTCGTTAAGAGCCATAATATCCATAAACTGATCGCTCATTTGTTCAATATCCTCATCAGATATATTCATCTTTTTAAGCATATCCTCAACCGGCTTAATGCCTAGCTCTTTAGCACAAACAAGACAAAGACCGTTTGGTTCGGCACTGGGGTTTGACATATCCGAAACAAACACCACTGCGGGACGTTTTTTGCATTTGGAACAAAGTTTCATTGGTTTAAAATCTCCTAAATTTTTATTAAACTAATTAAATATTTAAAGATAAATGTTTTATCTATATTTTCTACATTAAAAATCCATATACCGTTTTCGGTAAAGGCAGCCACGCTATAAATAACAAGGCATAAAAGCAGGGCGAAAATAATACCCTTTGCCAAGCCACAAAGACTGCCAAGTGCTGTGTTTAGCCTGCCCACAATACTGAAAGAAAAAACTTTATTAAGCAGTTTTGCAAGTATTTTAACCACTATAAGCAAAAGTAAAAATATTATAAACGCATAAAGATAAGAAATTACCCTGACAGCTAGTGGTTTTACACTGTTTTTTAAAATGTTGAAAACTAATTTTTGAACATTATTTTCTACCGTTTCTTCAACGCTAATAGCGTCTTTGGCATCTTCTAAAAGCTCGTTTGGCTCTATTCCCGTTTTTTCAATAAGACTTTGAATTTTAATTGGTAAAGCCTCAATAACTTTATTAACCGAGTCGTCTAATTGCAAGTCAAAATTCTCATTTTTAAGGGTTTTATTAACCTCATCTGCAACCATTTTAGTTATCGGTGGCTCGATTATTTTATCATAGGTTATACTGGCAAGTGGTGTACAAACTGTTAACGCCATAATTGTCGCAGCAATAACACCAAGCGCTTCAACAAAGGTGCGCACAAAGCCACGGCGCGCCGCCAAATACACCGAAACGCCAATTATACTAACCAAAATTAAATCAAGCAAAAAGGATTCAAGCGTCACAAAAACAGCCCCTATTCAAATTTGATTTTGCTTATTTGATTATCGGTAATAACGGCAATTTCATTTTGTGATATTACAGCAAAACGAACAACACCAAAACCGCAATCGGCACTGCGAACAATTTTACCATCCATATCTAAAATATATGCTTTTGTGTCAGAAATACAATAAATATGGTTATTTTTATATGCAATATCTGTAATAATTCCATTAAACTGAAGTTGGTGCTTTACCTCGCCCTTTTTGGAAATTATTGTAATACGATTGTCGGTCTTATCGTTTTCACGGTTATACAAAAGCAACGTGCCCTTATTACTTTCACGAAGCATTTGTAAATTATATTCGTTTTTATATTGCTTTGATTCATACTTGCGCCAATGAATAAAATCATGGGTGTTAGCAGTCGCAACCCCTACACCGCGTGAAGACGCACCCGATATATTATAAATTATTTCACCGTCGTAATTTTTTGTAAATTCTGCATTAGCGGATTTAAAATTCAAAATCATAACCTTTGAATTAAAACCGCTAACATTTGAAGAAAGCAACGAAATTGCAATTTTTTTACCATTCGGTGCAACCGCAACGTTATTTATCATATCGCTTGAAGAAAACCATTGGTATATAAGCTTGTCACGCTTTGTGTACACGTTTACCGCTGCTACGTAACCGTCAGCATTAGTTGCAAGAGCATAAGTGCCGTCCTCGCCAATTGCACCGTTTACAATTTCCTTTTCAAAGCTCAAAGTCGAGCTTACGCCGTTAAGCTTAAAAATAATTGCGTCGGTACCGCCTTGGTCGAAAACCAATGCACGTGTTTTTGAGGTTTTAAGAACAGGATTTTCAAAGCCGTGGTTATGGCTAAAAACAACCTTACCGCCTTTTGTTACTGCCACTACTTCGCTATCGGTCAAAACGTAATAAAAATTCCCCTTTGATACAACGTTTTCAGTATTTGTGCTATCAAAGGTAATTGGGTAATTGCCACTACCAATTGAATAAACAAGGGTTGAAACCGACTCAATAATACCCGCAGGAATTGAAAGCTCACATATTATAGCAGCTAAAATTACCACTAAAACAGCAATAGCAGTGCGTTGCCAACGCTTTTTTATTTCGTCCTTGTTGCCCTTTAAAATGTTAAACGAACGCTTTCTTTTTTGGGTAGAAGTACCGTCATCAAATTCTATTATATTTTTCTTTTCGCCTTTTACCGCAAATTTTGATTTATCAGCCTTTGGCTTTGCGGAAAAGCGACTTCTTTTTTTACGCTTGTAGTCAGGCATTATATCACCTTAATATAAAACTTTTTCTAAAAATAGACCGTGTGCGGGGGCGGTCATACCTGCTCCCTCGCGGTTTTGTGTTTCTAAAATTTTTGGTATATCAGAAAGCTTAACCCTTCCGTCCGACACCCAAACCGCAGTACCCACAATAATGCGCACCATATTGTATAAAAAGCCGTCAGCAGTAACAGTTAAGGTAACCTCATCGCCCTGCTTTTTAACGTAACATTCGCTAATTGTGCGTACAGTTGTTTCAACAGTTGAGCCCGCTGAACAAAATGCCGCAAAGTCGTGTGTACCAATAATCATACTGCAAAATTCGTTCATTTTATCAATGTCTAAATTTCTTTCAATATGCCAGGCATAACGAGTTTTAAAGGCATCCTTTTTATTACTGTTATAGATATGGTAAACGTAGGTTTTACCCTTTGCATCATATCTTGCGTGAAAATTATTAGGTACCACTTTACAGCTTTTTACCGCAACTGTAGGCGGTAATAATGAATTTACACCACGCAAAAATGCTACATCGGGTATATTGTTGTCACAATCCAAATGACAGCAAAATTCATTAGCGTGAACACCCGCATCGGTACGGGAGGTACCAATAACGGTCGTCGGCTTTGAAAAAAGCTTTGTTAACGCCTCCTCCAAAACGCCCTGTACCGTTAATAATTCGGGTTGGAATTGCCAACCGTGAAAGTCGGTACCGTCGTATTCAATTGTTAAAAGTACACGCTTCACGGTTCTCTTCCTTTACATAAAAATATTACAAAGTATAACCCCTGTGCCGAAAATTAAGGTTATAAAACTTATAGAAAAATCGCGAAAATGCAGTTTTAACTGCTTCATACGGGTTTTACCTTCACCCGAATTGTAGCATCTACATTCCATAGCGTCAGCCAATTCTGCCGCACGTCGCACTGCTGAAAACAACAGCGGAATTAAAATTGGAATAAGCGCTTTAACCTTTTCCTTTAAATTGCCACTCTCAAGGTCGGCACCCCTTGCCTTTTGGGCGTTCATAATTTTCTCGGCTTCTTCAACCAAGGTGGGTATAAACCTTAAAGCAATAGTCATCATCATAGCCAAGGTATGCACAGCCGTTTTAAGACCGATAAACCTTAAAGGTGAAAGCAAGCTTTCTATACCATCGGTTAAATCGTTAGGGGTTGTAGCATAGGTCAAGGTAGAGCTTGCAATAATTAGAAGAATTATGCGAAGCGCCATAAAGCCCGCACGCTCTAAACCGCCTGTGGTAACATCAAACCTCCAAATACTAAAAAGTACGTCACCTTCTCCGTAAAACACGTTAATAATACTTGTAAAAATTAAAATAGGCAAAATGGCTTTAAGGTTTTTAAAATACATTTTAACTGGGATTTTGGATACAAGCATTGTTATTAAAATAAACAACGCCGCAAGGCCTAAACCCCAAAAGTTTTTAGCAAGAAAAATGAAAACAATTATTAAAACAAGCAGTACAATTTTAATTCGCGGGTCGGCCTTATGAATGACCGACTTAGAATCAAAATACTGACCGAAGGTAATATCCTTAAGCATTTCGGTCACCTGCCTTTATTTGTTTTAAAGCCTCAACTGCACGGCTGACTGTAAAAACGTCTTTTGGTAAATCATAGCCTTTTTCACGCAAAGCGTCAAACACACGGGTAACAATAGGAACATTAAGGCCAATACTGCGAAGCTTTTCGCCCTGCGCAAAAACATTTTCGGTCTTGTCAAACATAACTACCTCGCCCTTTGAAAGCACAAGCAGCTTGTCCGCCAGCATTGCCATATCCTCCATACTGTGTGAAATAATAATAACAGTAGCATTTGTAGCGGCGCGGTAGTCGTTAATTATTTTTACAATATCCTGTCTGCCCTTGGGATCAAGTCCTGCTGTTGGCTCGTCAAATACGATAATTTGCGGGCGCATTGCCATAACACCTGCAATGGCCACACGGCGTTTTTCACCGCCCGATAAATCAAATGGTGACTTTTGTAAATATTCATCCTTAACGCCAATTAAACGGCAGGTGTCTAAAACTCGGTTTTTAAGTTCATCACCCGAAAGACCCATATTTTTAGGACCAAAAGCAATGTCGGCATAAACCGTTTCTTCAAACAGCTGATATTCGGGATACTGAAAAACAAGACCCACCTTAGAACGTATTTTTCTAATTTCCTTGGGTCTTTCCCAAATATCCTTACCGTCAATAAATATTTCACCCTGAGTCGGCTTTAAAATGCCGTTTAGGTGCTGAACAAGTGTAGACTTACCCGAGCCCGTATGACCGATAATACCTATCATTTCACCCTGTTCAACAGTAAAGCTAATGTTACTGATAGCATCGCTATAAAAAGGTGTATTTCCGCCGTAGGTATGGCTTAGCCCTTTAACCTCTAATACTGACAATTTATTATTTTTCCTCCAAATAAGTCGCAATAGCTTTTGCGGTTTCCTCTATTGACAAAACGTCGGTAGTAACCTTTATTCCATTATTGTTAAGTGCGTATAAAAGCTCAGTGGTTTGAGGTACGTCAAGTCCCACCGACTTTAAAAGTGCAACATTCTTAAAAATTTCCTTAGGTGTACCGTCGGCGATAAATTTGCCGTCGTTCATAACAAGTACGCGGTCGGCTTTTTCGGCCTCCTCCATATAATGAGTAATAAGCACAACCGTCATACCGTTTTCTTTATTAAGACGCAAAATAGTTTCCACAATTTCTGCCCTGCCCTTAGGGTCAAGCATTGCGGTAGGCTCGTCCAAAATCAAACATTCTGGCTTCATAGCAATCATACCAGCAATGGCAATTCTTTGCTTTTGACCACCCGATAAATGATGCGGTGTGGAATTTTTAAATTCATACATACCAACCGATTTTAGCGCTTCGTCTACCCTTTCGCGAATAACCGCAGGCTCTAGCCCTAAATTCTCGGGGCCGAAAGCTACATCTTCTTCAACAATTGAGGCAACAAGCTGATTATCTGGGTTTTGGAAAACCATACCAACCTTGCGCTTAATTAAAAGCTCGTTTTCTTCATTTTTGGTATCAATACCGTCAACCAAAATTTCGCCAAGGGTTGGCTTATTAAGACCGTTCATCATTTTAGCCAAGGTAGATTTACCCGACCCATTATGACCTAAAATTACCGTAAAGCTACCCCTTTTTATATCAAGCGAAACGTTATCGACAGCGGTATATTCTACCTCGTCCTCGTTATAGTTATAGGTTACGTTTTTTATTTCAATAATATTGCTCATTTTTTCATCCAAACTGTTGTATTTCCGCAAGGCATACTAATACCCTTTGCAGTGACGGGAAGACCGATTTCGTCGGTAAAAACCTCACCCTTACGGTCACCCACAACGTATTCTTTAACCATATAGTTTAAAATTGTCGACGAAAGACCTGCGGTGTAAGAATTGAGGAAAAAGAACACCGCATTGTCTGACAAAAGCTTGCCCGTTTCCTGTAAAAGCTCGGTAAGTTGCTGTTCTAATTTCCAGACTTCACCATTCGGTCCGCGACCATAGGAAGGTGGGTCCATAATAATAGCGTCATATTTATTACCGCGCCTTATTTCACGCTTAACAAATTTAAGGCAATCATCCACAAGCCAACGCACTTTACCACCGTCAAGTCCTGATGCTACGGCATTTTCCTTTGCCCATTGCACCATACCCTTTGAAGCATCAACATGTGTAACACTCGCCCCTGCTGAAAGACAGGCAACGGTAGCGCCGCCTGTATAAGCGAACAAATTTAAAACCTTAACCTCGCGGTTTTCTTTTTCGATAAGCTCCTTTGCCAAGCGCCAGTTTACCGCCTGTTCAGGAAAAAGACCCGTATGTTTAAAGCCCATGGGTTTTAAACGAAAAGTAAGGTCGTCATACTTTATTGACCATACATCAGGCACCTTTGAAAGTCTTTCCCAATAGCCGCCGCCGCTTTGTGAACGGTGATAAACAGCGTTTGCTGAATACCAACGCTTGTCCTGTCGTTTTCCCGACCAAATAACCTGTGGGTCGGGTCTTATTAAAATTATATCGCCCCATCGTTCAAGGCGTTCGCCCGAATCGGCGTCTATAAGTTCGTAATCTTTAAATCCTTCTACTGTTCTCATAAAATCTCACTTTAAAAAATTGACTGCTGTGCAGTTTTATCATTAAACTGTATGCCTAAATGGTCGTAAGCAAGTTTTGTAACACAGCGACCGCGAGCAGTACGGGTTAAAAAGCCAATCTGCATTAAATAAGGCTCGTAAACGTCCTCAATAGTAACCGCTTCCTCACCCATTGCCGCTGCCAAGGTATCAAGACCAACGGGGCCGCCGCTGTATGCGGTAATAATTGTTGAAAGCATTTTGCGGTCAAAATCGTCAAGACCTAATTCATCAATTTCAAACCTTGCCAAAGCCGCCTGTGCAACCTCTTCAGTAATTTCGCCGTTATATTCAACCTGTGCAATATCGCGAACCCTCTTTAAAAGGCGGTTAGCAATACGAGGGGTTCCGCGTGAGCGTGAAGCAATTTCGAGTGCGCCGTCATGGTCAATGCCAATACCCAAAATACCTGCCGAACGGGTAACAATTTGCGCCAACTGTTCGGGTGTGTAAAGTTCCAAACGCAAAAGCACACCGAAACGGTCGCGAAGTGGTGCAGTTAACTGACCCGAGCGGGTTGTAGCACCAACAAGGGTAAAATGCGGTACGTCTAAACGAATTGACCTTGCTGACGGACCCTTACCCAAAATAATATCAAGCGAAAAATCTTCCATTGCAGGATATAAAATTTCCTCAACATTTCGGGAAAGACGGTGAATTTCATCAATAAAAAGCACGTCACCCTCGTTAAGTGAAGTCAAAATTGCCACCAAATCACCCTGCTTTTCAATTGCAGGACCTGATGTGACACGCAAATTAACACCCAATTCCCTTGCAATAATACCCGAAAGAGTAGTCTTGCCAAGACCGGGAGGACCATATAAAAGCACATGGTCAAGCGCTTCTTTTCTTTGAAGGGCCGCTTTAATGTAAATATTAAGATTTTCCTTAACCTTATCTTGTCCGATATAATCAGCCAAAGTGGTAGGTCTTAAAGATAATTCCACCGTATCTTCATAACTAAAGTCAGGTGAAACGATACGATTTTCAAAATCCATTTCCTGTTCAATCATTTATTAAAGCCCCCTTGCAAGTGATTTTAGTGCTTGCTTTATAAGTTCTTCGGTAGAAAGTGATTGGTCCTGTCTTCCAACTGCCAAAGATGCTTCGCTTTGAGTGTAGCCGAGTGACACAAGTGCCGCCACTGCTTCTTTAGAATTGCTGTTAACAGTTGCATTGCCAACAGACTTTATTTCAATTGCTTCGCCACCCTCAAGCGAGCCGATTTTGTCCTTTAATTCGAGCACAATTCTTTGCGCTAGCTTTATGCCAACGCCCGTTGCGGCAGTAAGTGCCTTGGGGTCGTTACTTGCAATATAAAGGGTAATTTGATTAGCCGTAAATTCCGACAACAAAGCAAGACCTATTTTACTGCCAACACCGCTTACAGAAGTAATAAGTTTAAAGCATTCAAGCTCTTCCCTATCTATAAAACCGTAAAGGTCCATAGCGTCCTCACGTACCACCATATAGGTGTGAAGAAAAACCTCTTCATTCTTTTGCGGAAGATTATATAAAGTGTTTTTTGTAACAAAGCATTTAAAGCCTACGCCACCGCATTCAACAATTGCAGAGGTATTATCGGTATAAATAAGCTTTCCACGAAGAGATGCTATCATAAAATTATCTCCTTAAAATTGAATCAGAATAATGTCCGTGACAAATTGCAATTGCCAAGGCATCGGCGGTATCATCTGGCTTGGGAATTTTATTAAGGTTTAAAAGACTTTTAACCATTTCCATAACCTGATGCTTTTCTGCCTTGCCGTAACCCGTAACCGCTTGCTTTACCTGAAGCGGTGTGTATTCATTAATTTTTACATCCTTTTGCTTTGCCGCAAGGATTATAACGCCCCTAGCCTCTGCCACCGCAATTGCTGTTGTAGAGTTGGTGTTAAAATAAAGCTTTTCGATAGAAATCTCATCGGGTTTATATTTGTCGATAATGGTTATCATATCGTTATAAATATCCAAAAGCCTATCTTCAAGCGGGGTGTGTGCCTTTGTGGTAATTGCACCGTAACCCACAACACCGAAACGGTTTTTGCTATAATCAACAACGCCGTAGCCGACAATTGCATACCCTGGGTCAATGCCTAAAATCCTCATTTTAACACCCACCTTTCATCAAACGATAGTTATTGCATTATAATTCATAATATTATAACACATTATCATTAATAGAGCAATATATTTTTATATAATTATATTCCAAATATTTTGTAGAATTTTAGCGTTTGATACTTGACTTTTAACTAGGTAAATAGTATAGTGTATGATAGGTAAAACTTTAGTTTTCCAAAGCATCTGTGTAGAGCGCTGTTTCTAATTTCGCGCCGTAGTTTCCGCTGACCAATACCAAGCGAGAAAACTATGAAAAACCCTTTGTTCAGGGCGTGAAAAGCAAAAATAGCGGGTATCGCACAGGGTAAAAATTTATTCTTGTGTCGACACTAAGACCGTATATTAAACCTTACGGTTGTTGTTGAACAAAGGGGGATGCTTTCTTTATGAGTAAAGAAAATATTGTACAACTTAAAAACATATCCGTAGCTTTTGATGAACAGGTTATTTTAGACGATTTAAGCCTTGACATTAAAGATAAAGAGTTTATAACTTTCCTTGGTCCGTCGGGTTGCGGTAAAACTACCACTCTTCGTCTTATTGCAGGGTTTTTAGAGCCTGACGAGGGTGATGTTTTATTTGAGGGTAAAAAAATAAATGGTGTGCCTGCTTACAAGCGTCAGGTTAACACCATTTTTCAGCGTTATGCGCTTTTCCCGCATCTAAACGTTTATGAAAACGTTGCTTTTGGGTTGAGGATAAAAAAATTGCCCGAAAATGAAATTAAAGCAAAGGTTGAAGAAATGCTTAAACTCGTCAACCTTTCGGGGCTTGAAAAACGCCATATCGACACCCTTTCGGGCGGTCAGCAACAGCGTGTTGCAATTGCGCGCGCTATCGCAAATCACCCCAAAGTACTTTTACTTGACGAGCCTCTTGCCGCACTTGACTTAAAGCTTCGTAAAGATATGCAAAAGGAACTTAAAAAAATTCAACAGCAGCTTGGTATTACCTTCGTGTTTGTAACACACGACCAGGAGGAAGCGCTGACAATGTCTGACCGTGTGGTTGTTATGGATGGCGGTAAAATTCAGCAGGTGGGTACACCGCAAGATATTTATAACGAGCCTGAAAACGCTTTCGTTGCTGACTTTATCGGTGAATCAAACATTCTTGACGGTAAAATGCTTAAGGACTATTACGTTGAATTTTCAGGTCAAAGATTCGACTGCTTGGACAAGGGATTTGAAGCTAACGAAGCGGTTGACGTTGTTGTAAGACCTGAAGACGTTGACATTGTACCTGTTGATAAGGGTATGCTTACAGGTGTTGTTACCTCGGTTTCCTTCCTTGGTGTTCATTATGAAATTATTGTAGATATTGGCGGTTTTAAATGGATGATTCAAACCACCGACGAGCATTTTGTTGACGATAAGGTTGGTCTTTTTATCGAGCCTGACGCTATCCACATTATGAAAAAGAGTGAATATTCGGGTCTTTACGGCGACTATTCAAGCTATAGTGAAGAAATCGACCACCTCTCCGATATTATCGAGGAGGAATAAGCTATATGAACAAAAAAAGCTTTGGCAGTCAGCTTTTAGCGGCTCCGCATATTGTTTGGTCGGTTATATTCATAGTTGTTCCGCTTTTTATAATGCTTTACTTTGCTTTTACCAATGCTGACGGCGTTTTTACGCTTGAAAACATACAGCAAATTGGGCTTTATAAAAAGGCCTTCGGCATTTCGATTTTATATGCCGCTATCGCAACTGTAATAACCCTTTTACTTGCCTACCCAATGGCGTATTTTATGACAAAGGTTAATATTTCTTCACAAAGAATGTTAATGATGATTGTCATGATTCCTATGTGGATGAACTTTCTTATCCGTACATATTCTTGGATAACTATTTTGGCAAACACCGGTCTTATAAACACCTTTTTGGGCAAGCTTGGTATTGAGCCGTTAAAGCTTATAAACACACCCGGCGCAGTTATTCTCGGTATGGTTTATGACTTTATACCTTATATGATTTTGCCGATTTATTCGGTTATGTCTAAAATCGATAAATCCCTTTTGGAAGCGTCGGAAGACCTTGGCTCAAACGCATTTAACAAGTTTAGGCGT
>JAGAPJ010000095.1 GCA_017623315.1 Clostridia bacterium
GACGGACAGAAGTGTATTTGCCCGTCACGGTCTTCGTATTCTAATATCAAAATTTTCATATACATAACCTCCTATAATTATGTAGGTGGCACCGTCTGGCTCGGTGCCGATGAAGGAGGAATTTTGAATAGGAAAGAATTTAATTGGTGCCAGATAGACAGAAAAAAGAAATTGGAGAAAAATGAAAAGACTTACATACAGAATCCGCCGTAAAAACGGATTAGTATGTAAGTCTAAAATTTCTACAAAATATATGTTAATCACTATTTAATTGACACATTAATTATACCATATTTTTCATTTAAAGCCAAGCCCTAAATAGAAAGTTTTAAAAGATTTTCCGCCCGTCCTCTTACCAGAATGCTTAAAAAGAAATAATAGTAAAATTGCAGATTTATTTCGGTTTGTTTATGTGCTAGGAGCATTATTTCTATTTGTTGAATTACGAATAGAAGGTGGGTGGTAAATGTCTTTTATATGTAAGTATTGATTTTTTAAGTAATATATATTATAATATATATGCAATCAGTTTTTGCAACGAAAAAAGGCAAAAACGAGCATTTTTATAAAAAATTGAAAAACCTCGTAAACCCTTATGAATAAAGGGCTTACGGGGTTTTGTTTGAATTGGTAAACTTGGTGAAGCGTTGCGTTTAACAACTGATAGATTAAACCAAAAAAACTTTTACGCTTTTAACCCCAATTTTGACAAACAAACTTGTAGATAGTTTTAAAGCAGATGAGCATAAAAACTCATCTGCTATTTTTATAAAATGAATTGTTTATTTGATTTACTTAAATATTCCATTTTAGTATAATAATATGAGAAATAATTTTGCGAGGGGACCTATATGTCAAATTGGCTTATTAAAAAAAACAGCTTTGAAATTGAGGATATTGAAAAGCACGGCAGTAAATTTTTGCTTGGCAACGGCTTTATGGGTTATCGGGGTACTATGGAGGAATATAGCGCTAATGAGCTTGTTGCAGTAAATTTAGCAGGCTTTTTTGACTTGGCGGAAAACAGCAACTGGCGTGAATCGGTTAATGCACCTAACCCACTTTATACTGTTGTTAGTGTAAACGGTACCGAACTTAATTTAAGTACCTTAACACCCGTTTCACACTGCCAAACCCTTGACATTAAAAACGGTATTCACACAAGAAAAACCAACTTTTTTGTTGATGGAATCAATATTACCGTAAAGGCTGAACGCTTTGTAAGTATGTCACGTGAAAACGTTATGGCGCTTAAATATTCCATTACCGCCGATAAGGACGTTAAAGTGACCTTAAAAACAGGTATTGATAAAAATATTTGGAGCATTTCGGGGGCTCATCTAAACTTTATAAATGAAGAATATAACGGCAATTTATTAAAACTTGACTGCGAAACCGTACAGCTTAAAAACAAGTTGACAGTTTATGAAGCGGTTTTAGGTCTTTGCGATATTGAAAACCGTGATTTATTACATAACTGTGATATAAACCTTAAAGCAAATACTGAATTTGAATTCACAAAATTCGGCGGTGTTTACCATGGTGGCAGTCTTTTGAATTCCGAAGCTGATTTTACAGCAGCGGTTTTTGCAGGTTATCAGCAGCTTAAAGCAGAGCATATTACCGCTTGGGAAAAGGTATGGGAAAACAGTGATGTGATTATTGAGGGTGACGAGGAAGCCCAATTAGCGCTTCGTTACAGCATTTACCATTTATGCAGTATTGCACCTCATAACACCGACAAATGCGGTATCCCAGCACGCGGTCTTTCGGGTCAGGTATACAAGGGCGCAGCCTTTTGGGACACTGAAATGTTTATGCTTCCTTTCTTCCAATTTACCGACAGCGTTGTTGCACGCAACCTTTTGAAATACAGGGTTAATACCATTGACGGTGCAAAGAAAAAAGCCAAAGAATTTGGGCACGAGGGCGCTTTCTTTGCTTGGGAAAGCCAAGAAACAGGTGAGGATGCCTGCACCTTATTTAACGTTACTGACATTTTTACAAACCGTCCTCAAAGAACCTATTTTAAGGACAAGCAAATTCACGTTTCGGCTGATATTGTGTTTGCAATGTGGGATTATTGCCGCACAACAGGGGATTATACCTTGCTTTGTGACGGCGGTTTAGAGCTTATGTATGAATGCCTATGGTTTTACTATACCTATTCATCATTTAAGGTTTATAAAAACCGTTACGAGCTTTTGGACGTTGTCGGTCCTGACGAATACCACGAAAGAGTAAACAATAACGCCTTTACAAACGTTATGGTTAAACACGCGGCGAATATTTTTGTACAGGCTATTGACAAGGTTAAGACTTTAAATCCTGATTTTTTGAAGGACTTTGACAAGGATTTGAACTGGGCTTACGATTTTGCCGAAAAACTTTACGTCCCACAGCCTAACGAAAAAGGAATTATTGAACAGTTTGACGGGTATTTTAGTCTTGAAGATGTAACCCCCGAGGTTTTAAAAACTCGTGAGCTTATGGCAAACGAATATTGGGGTGGTCACGGTTTGGCATCTAACACAATGACTTTAAAGCAGGCCGACGTTGTAATGATGCTAAATGTATTTAGAAACGAATACAACACCGAAATTAAAAAGTCTAACTGGGAATTTTACGAACCCTATACCGAGCACGGTTCAAGCCTTTCGGCCTGTGCTTATGCAATAGTAGCGGCTGAAATTGGCTATACCGATTGGGCATATAAATACTTTATGAAAACAGCAAGCGTTGACCTTACGGGCAACACAAAGCAGTATCTAGGCTCGCTTTATATAGGTGGCACACACCCTGCAGCAAACGGCGGTGCTTGGAGCACGGCAATTTTCGGTTTTGCGGGTGTAAGCTTTACAAACGATTGCTTGGATATTTCACCTCGTTTGCCTAGCAATTGGCAAAGCCTTTCCTTCAAGCTTAATTGGAAGGGCGAAAAGCTTAACATTAAGGCTAGCTCAAAGGGTGTAGAAATTGACGGTATTGTAAATTCAAGAGTTACAGTTTACGGAAAGGATTATTAATATGTCACTTAAAGCATTAATATTTGATTTAGACGGCGTTTTAACTGATACTGCAAAATACCATTACCTCGCTTGGAAAAAGCTTGCAGACGAACTGGGTTATTATTTTGACGAGGATATAAACGAGCTTTTAAAGGGCGTTTCAAGAATTAATTCGTTTGAAATTATTTTACAAAAAAATAATGCAACCGATAAATTCACATCCGAAGAAAAAGAAAGCTTGGCAAATAAAAAGAACGAATATTATAAAGAAATGATAGAGCAGTTAACCCCCGACGATATTTTAGACGGTATAGTACCTTTTATAACCGAGGCCAGAAGCAACGGCATAAAATGCGCAGTGGCTTCAATCAGCAAAAATGCCCCAAGGGTTTTACAGCTTTTAAAAATTGAGGATTTGTTTGACTATATTGCCGATGCGGCACTTGTTAAAAAGCCAAAGCCCGACCCTGAAATTTTCCTTACCTGTGCCGAAGCGTTGGGCTTTGCGCCCAATGAATGTATTGGAATTGAGGATGCCCAAGCAGGTATTGAGTCTATACACTCAGCAGGTATGATTTCGGTCGGTATTAACGTTATGATTACTTCGGTTAAGCCGGACATAATTTTAAAATCCACAGCCGAACTTGATTTTAATATGATTAAAGAATTTTGTTAGTTTAAACCGCCTTTTTTAAGGCGGTTTTTCTTGTATAAAGAAAAACTGCGGAAGAATTTCTACCGCAGTTGATTATATTATTTCTTAATTTTAAGCTTTTTAAGATTGTTTTCTAAATCACTTAAAAAGAACGAGAAAACAAAACCGATAACCATTAATATAAGTGAAACGGCGGTTTTGCCGTTAAGCCCTAATACACAGCTTTCGTTTAAAAGTTTTGGAATAATTGAAATGAACAAACCAAAAATAACCGAAAAAGTAATGGTGTAATAACGCTTTAAAAGGAAGTTAATAATGGTAGAGATTAAAAGTACACCTATTATAAGACCAACACCTGTGGGGAGTGCTTGCTTTAAAATAAAGCCGTCAATTTTAAGGTTGCCAAGGTGTAACATATTAATCCAAGTGTTATACATTCCAAAATAATTTAAAATTACTGCGCTATCAACACCGGGGATAATGTAGGACGCCGCAACAACTAATCCCAAAAGCACTGACTGTAATATGTTTGGGCTTTCAATTTCGGGAAAACCTACACCGCCAACATAGGACATTAAAAGCCCTGCAGTAGTTGCTGTTAATATTAAAAGAATGTAACGCTTAGGAAACTTTTTACCTTGTGCTTTTTTCTCTTTGGTAACTTCGCGTATAAACAGTGGAAGGGTACCCACGACAAGACCTAAAAACGTAAAACGTGTCTGCATTTCAAAGTTAGCCAAAAAGTAACGCGCAATACCGCTGAATAAAAGCATACCGCTTCCGATACCAAGTGCTAACGGAATTAAGAAAATTAAATTCTTTTTAAAGTTTTTGAAAATGGTGCTAATTGCATTTAGCGCTTTTTGGTAAAGCCCAAAAATAACAAGCAATACACTACCCGAAAGGCCGGGGGTAATTGCGCCAAGACCAACCACAATACCTTTAGCTAAAGTTGTAAAAAATTCTTTTAAAGCTGTCATAAATTACCTCATAAATTGAAATCCTTTATATTATATAACAATTTACGAAATTCTACAACATAAATTTTTAATTAGTCTTTAAAGTATGGATTATTAATTGCATCAAGTGAATTATAACTTTCAATAATTTCCATAATTGCATCGTAATGCTTTTCGCCAACCTTAAAGACAAGCTCTTTGTTAAGGCCTGTAAAAGCGCTAATGTAGATGAATTGTTCGGTTTTATATATTGTTGCCGAATATTCATCAAATAAAAGGTCATTACTGCAAGCGTAAAGGTCTGTAACGGCAAAATTTCTTAAAAGTTCAATATCGATAGTTTCATCAGGAACGGTGGTTGTAATAACCTCTTTTACAGCACTTTCAGCCTCTTCTGAAATTATCTTTTCCTTTTGGTTGTAATAGCCAATTTCATCACTTTCATCCCAGAAGTTGTAATAGAAGAAAAAGCCTTCAAAATAATTACCTGCTTCAATGCGTGAGGCAATGCTGTCATAAATATCGGTTCTTGCAAAAAATGCTGTTGTACCGTCGGATGAGGAATAGGTGTGCGAATTGATGTAAAGCTCATCCTCGGTAAGAGATGCACGACCGCCAAATTGTTCTGACAGTAAAACGGGCAGATCCTTTTCAGTGATGTAAAGACTTTTGCTATAGTTTATATTGGGTGAAAAGGCATCGCAAGGAGGCAATTGCTTATATTCCTTGCCGTTATATTCAAGGTTACCTTTATCATTAAAATGTATTTGTGCATCGCGCATTTTATCAATAGCATTACAGCCTATAAGAGAAAAGCAAAGCAAAACAGCCAGGGTTAAGCATAACAATTTTTTAATGTGTTTCATTTTATTTTCCTCCTATTCAAGATTTAGCTTGCGGCTTATAATACGCTGAACGACAAAATAGAAAACCACCGTCAGTATTACTGACCAAATAATTAAAGCAACAAATATTATGTGGAAAAACGCAAAGGGATGCGCATCAATAAAGCGTTCAAGCGCTTCGTAGGGGATATAGGGCTCGGCAAGGGATAGGCCGATAGAAAGAAATGTTCCCAATGCCTGATTAGCGGCTGAATAAGCAAAATAACAGCCGACTGAAAGCAAAATACGGTTTTTCTTTGCAGTTTGACCAATAGCTATAAAGCAATAATATAAAAGGTAGCTTGAAATAACCGAAAGCAGCATAATTACAATAAATTCAATTACATATAAAATCAAATGAATTGTGCCGCTCTTGGGAAGCTCGGCAATTAGGTTTTTTAAAAGGAAGACGCCTGCTTTCACGACTTCATTCAAAATATCGCCCGAAACGGTAATAAGTGCCGCCGCTATAACCGAAACAAAAACAATAATGCTGTAAACCACTGCCGACAAAAGCTTTGCAAGCAAATGCTGATTTGTAGTGACAGGTAGTGTGAAGCTTAAATAGCCTTCATTTGAAAAAAGGTTTTTATAAAACCTGACAATGCAAAGAATAAAGGTTACAATCAAAGCAGCGTATGCCGCTAATGCAAACATAGCGTAAGATGAGCCCTGCAATATGTAGTAAACAATCGAATCAAATTCGAAAAAAAGTAAAAGTCGTGTAAATAAAGCCAAAGCAAAAATTACGGCTTCAATAATTATAAGGGTGCGCGCATAATATTTGGCTTCGTGTTTTAAAAGTTTCTTTACCATCTGAATTCCTCCCTGAAAAGCTCATCAACACTTTTGCCGTATTCCTCGCGGATTTCATCAACCGATTTATGAAGTACAACCTTACCTTTATTTATAAATATGGCTTCATCCAAAATCGGCTCGATATCGGCAATAAGGTGGGTGGATATAATAACCGATGCATCGGGATTATAGTTATTGATTATTGTTGAAATAACATAATCACGTGCCGCGGGGTCAACTGCGGCAATAGGCTCGTCAAGAACATACAGTTTTGCGTTGCGGCTCATAATAAGTATAAGGCAAACCTTTTCTTTGTTGCCTTTTGAAAGTGTTTTTAATTTGCGGTTTGGCTCAATATCAAGCTTTTGGAACATTTCAAAGGCAAGCTCACGCCTGAAATCGCTGTAAAAATCGCAAAATAAGTCAACAAGCTGTGATACCGTCATCCACGAATTTAAAAAGTTGTTATCAGGCAAGTAAGAAACAACTTTTTTGGTTTCAACACCGGGGATTTTTTCATCAATCCAAATTGAACCCCAGGTTGGCGTTAAAAGACCGTTTACAAGCTTTATAAAGGTTGTTTTACCCGAACCGTTAGGCCCTAAAAGACCAATAATTTTACCGCTTTCAACGGTTAAATTTAAATTGTCAAGCGCGGTAAGACCGCCATACTTTTTAGTAAGGTCCTGACAATGTAATAATTCACTCATTTGTTCCACTCCTTAATATAATTTTTAATCTCATCCTCACTAAAGCCAAGCTGTGCCATAGATGCAAAATAGGCTTTTGTTTTAGCTTCGGCAAGGGAGTTAACTTGTTTTTGTGCACGGTAGGCATTGTTGCCAACAAACCAACCCGAGCCGCGTATTGAATAGATTAAGCCCTGCGCTTCAAGCTGTTCAAACGATTTTTGAACAGTGTTAGGGTTGACACCTGCCTTTACGGCCACTTCACGCACCGATAATAGCTTAGCATCAGGCGGGAATTCACCCGTTGCAATACAAGCAGAAATCCGGTCGCAAATTTGGGGACAAATTGGCAAGGATTTGTCAATTTTAAATTCCATCTCATCACCTCGAAAGTGTACTACTGTACTATTATAGTAATACACTTGTGAAAAAATGTCAAGAGATTTTTTAAATTGGGGTTTATCGGGCCGAAGGCCAATACGTAATTTGTAATGCGTAATTCGGAATTATAGAACAATTTAATTGTATATTCGTAGGGGCGATTGTTGATCGCCCGTAAGCCTTCTCCAGCGGAGAAGGGGGACCAAACGAAAGTTTGGTGGATGAGGAGGATATTGTTAAAAAAGTGCTTTAGCGCTCTCCTCATCCGTCGCCTAACGGCGCCACCTTCCCCGCTGGGGAAGGCTTGGTTTGTACA
>JAGAPJ010000096.1 GCA_017623315.1 Clostridia bacterium
CGCATCATCCAATTCGGCTATACGAATATTCTTAGCAGCCAACTCACTTTGTAAAGTAGCAATCTGCTGTTCACGTGATTCCAATTCGGCTTTCAAACCTGCCAATGTTTTTTTCATCTGAGCAGAAGCATAGCGGCTATTTTTTAATTGGTCTTCCAATTTCTTAATCTGTTCGCGATTGGCTTGCAACTTTTCACTAATAAAGCGAATATCTTCCTTTATTTTTTGAGCGTCCGATGCACCTTCCACATTATCGCGTTGCAAATCCACACGATTCTCGGCTTCATTAATTAGGCGGAACCCTTCTTGCACTTCATTCAAAGCTCCTAAAATACCTTCCATTTCTGCATCCTTCTCAGCAAGTGCCACCGACAAGGAATCATTTTGCGCCTTCAAGGCTTCATTCTGCGCTCTGTTACCACAAGAAGCCAACAGAACTACACATCCTACTGCTAATAATAGTTTTTTCATCTGTTTTAATATTAAGTTTATTTAGCTTTCTTTTCCTCCCAAAATAACAACTATTTCACCTTTAGGTTCAGTAGTTGTAAAATGTTGAATAACCTCAGCCAATGTACCACGTACACATTCTTCATGAATTTTGGAGATTTCACGGCATACAGCAACGGAACGCTCCGCACCAAAATATTCGGCAAATTGAGTTAAGGTCTTCACCAACCGATAAGGTGATTCATAGAAAATCATTGTACGCTTTTCTTCCTGCAAAGAGGTTAGACGAGTCATCCGGCCTTTCTTCTGAGGCAAAAAACCTTCAAAACAAAAGCGATCATTAGGAAGTCCCGAAGAAACTAAGGCAGGAACAAAAGCCGTTGCCCCTGGTAAACATTGTACCTCTATCTCATTACGAACACATTCACGCACCACCAAAAAACCCGGATCGGAAATAGCTGGGGTACCCGCATCGGATATCAACGCAATAGTTTCACCTGCTTTAATACGATTAACTATTCCTTCCACCGTTTGATGTTCATTAAACTTATGGTGGGATATCATGGGCTTTTTGATTTCAAAGTGTTTCAAAAGGATGCCCGACGTGCGAGTATCTTCAGCAAGAATCAAATCGGCTTCCTTCAAGACACGGATAGCTCGAAAAGTCATATCTTCCAAATTACCTACAGGAGTAGGCACAACATATAGTCTTCCCATCTTATGGTTTTCTTCTATTTATGGCAGCAAAAGTAAAAAGAAAACCGTATATTTGCAACAATTGAACTTGGCAAAGCGTTTTTAATAAACATTTTTTCAGAGAAGCATTATGTTGGAGAAGAAAATTACTTTTGATAGTTTTATCCGAGGAATTATCAGCGGAGCTATTATAATAGGTATATTATATATGGTAAACCTACTCAGTGGAGTTTTACTTCCTTTCCTTATAGCTTGGCTTATCGCATATTTGATATACCCATTTGTTACCTTCTTCCAATATAAACTTAAATTCAGAAACAGATCTTTATCCATATTTACCGTATTAATTCTCTTGTTTATCATCATAACATTAGCGGGACTTTTATTGGTTCCGCCTATTGTTGAAGAATTCGCCAAACTTAAAGATTTGCTTACGGCCTATTTTATAGAAGGAAGCAAACAAGC
>JAGAPJ010000097.1 GCA_017623315.1 Clostridia bacterium
GCATCCCTCGGTAGTATTGGTAAAGTTATAATTATCATAACAATGTACCTCGGCAGAGTAGGCCCGATTTCACTTGCCGTTGCCTTTAAGAGAAACAAGGATAATCAAAATATCGTAAGAAACCCAATCGAAGAAATCAGTGTGGGATAAGGAGGGATATTGCATTATGAGTATTCATAAAACCTATGCCGTATTAGGCCTCGGCAGATACGGAAAAGCAGTTGCAGAGGAGCTTGTAAATAACGGTGCAGAAGTTCTGGCTGTTGATATCGACCAAAACAATGTCAATAATGCAATCGAAACCATACCCGTTTGCAAATGTGCCGATATTACTGAGCCGGAGGCAATTAAAAGGCTTGGTATATCTAATATCGATGTTGTTATTGTTGCGATGGCAAGTAATCTTGAAGCCAGCGTTATGGCGGTAACGCTCTGCAAGGAAGCCGGTGTGCCCACCGTTATTGTGAAATGCGGCAACGAAATGCACCAAAAGATTTTAAGCCGTGTCGGTGCCGACAGAGTGATTTTCCCCGAAAAAGAATCAGGAACAAGACTTGCTAAAAATCTGCTTACATCGGGCTTTTCGGAAATGATAGAGCTTTCCGATGAAGTGTCTATGGTAGAAATAGACGTAAGAGATGAGTGGGTTGGTAAAACGCTGATAGAACTTAGCCTTCGCAAAAAATATTCTGTTAACGTTGTTGCAATACGAAACGGTGATAAGATCAGTACAACGGTTGATCCTGCGCTCCCGCTTGAAAAAGGAATGCAACTTATCGTTATTGCCAATACCTTGAAACTGCAAAAGTTGAAATGATGCGGTGAATGTATGAAAGAACATAAGAAAAAACTGATTGCACCGATTATAGTAACCGCTATTATGGTTTTGTATTACATTGCTTACTTTGGCTTTTTAATATCACTGATAGATGGCATTTGGAAATGGCTTTTGGGAATCATTCCACTTGCTTTTACGGCTGTCTTGCTCAAAGTTTGCATAGAAAGAATAAATGAAATAAAGAAGGGTGAAGAAGATGATCTTAGTAAATACTGATTACATCAGCGGCAAGGAACTCGAAATGTTAGGTCTTGTAAAAGGAAGTACCATTCAGTCAAAGCATATCGGAAAGGATATTTCCCAAAGCTTTAAAACCTTGGTTGGAGGCGAACTTAAATCCTATAACGAGATGATGAACGAAGCACGTGCTCTTGCGACCAAGAGAATGGTTGCAGAAGCAGAAGCTCTCGGTGCGGATGCTATTGTAAATATTCGCTACGCCTCCTCTGCTATAATGCAGGGTGCGGCAGAAGTTATTGCTTATGGTACAGCGGTTAAGTTTACAAAATAATTTTATGGTGCCGCATTTGTGCGATGTTTTTACACAAATAGAGAAAAGACGATAGTCCTTAAATTATAAAAAACGATATAATGTTCATAAAATGTTTACAAACTGCGAAAAGCGGCATTTTTCGACCTATAACAACCTATAACATTTAATAAACGCAAATAATCGCGTTTTTCGCGATTTGACAAACAGGTTTTAAAACTGTATAATAAGCATGAGCTTTAAAATAATGAAGGAGTTATTCAAATAATACATTAAACCAAGAAGGTTAAGTGTATTGGTATTCCTTATTATTGTAAAATAAGCAGTATTGTGATATACTTCTTAAATGAGGTGATTTTGACGGCAGAAACATTCCAACCGATTTTGACTAATAAGGATATTGAATATTTTCTGGACAAAACAAACGGCTTGCACGATAGCTACCTAATTGGTGTTCAGTATGTTCATAGCGGTCATACGGGTGGTAATCCACATTGGATAGACCCTAAACTTTCGGAGTTGCGTGTTCGCTATATGGTTACCAGTATTCAAGATGTTATCGTTGAACTTATCTTTTCTTCTTTGGTAGAGTGGCAGATTAAGGATAATCCCTTTGATATTACAGATACATCGCTTTATATCACCGGAAATGGAAATGTGATTTGGACAGATGATTATTCAACAGAGTTTGATTTAAGGAAAGACGGATCCTATGTTATTGCCGAAAAAATGAGCTGGCGTTTTGCTGATGTGTAATGTCCACACTACTTTTGGTCGTTTTTACCCCAACTTATACTACTTTTAGTCGCTCTTTCGCAGAAAAGAAACACCATTTGTCTGGTAGGCAAATGGTGTTTTTTCAATGATATCCGTTCCCTACGGTCACGGATATCATTGAAAAGTGCAACAAATGATGCTATAATAATTATAAAGGCGATACCTATGACCCATTATATGAACTTAAAAGCTCGCCCATTTCAGATGATTAAAAGCGGGCAAAAGACAATTGAACTAAGGCTTTGGGATGAAAAGCGAAGCATTATAAAAACAAACGATGAAATTATTTTTAGCTGTGGTGAACAAACCATAACCGCCAAGGTTTTGGCGCTTCACTGCTTTGAAAATTTTGAAACGCTTTATAATTCGCTTGACCTTTTAAAATGCGGTTATTTACCCGATGAACTCCCCACCGCAAAGGCTGCGGATATGAACGAATACTACCCACCCGAAAAGCAACAAAAATACGGCGTGGTGGGAATTGAAATTAAGCTTATATAGAAAAACGCAAGGCTTGCGCCTTGCGTTTTTACATAACCTTAGGTAAATTCCAACGGAATTTTGCCGCTAACATTCTTATTGTAATTGTTATTAAAACCGAAATTATTGTACCAATAAGCTCGTGACCGAAACGAATTCCCACAATATAATAAACCACGCTGCCCAAAAGGGATGCCACCGCATAAATGTGCTTTATAAGAATATATGGCTTTTCGTTTACCAAAACATCACGCAGCACACCGCCGCCAACACCCGTAATAACGCCCAAAACAATGGGCAAAACAATGTTGTCGGTAAAGCCCGCCGCACAGGTAACCTCGACACCTGTTACCGAAAATGCCGCAAGACCAACCGCGTCGAAAAATATGTTAAGGCTGTCAATTTTTTGTTGCAAATCCTTAATTCGTTTTGAATTTATAAAAGCAACAATAAAAACCACTAGGCTGGTCGCAAGGGATAAAATTAAAATTTCAGGCTTTGTAAAAACAGTTGGCGGAATTTGACCGATTATAACGTCCCTTATAATACCGCCACCTACTGCTGTAATTGTACCAACCGTTAAAACGCCGAACAAATCAAGCCCACACCGTGCGGCAACAAGTGTTCCCGAAACCGAAAAGGCTATTGTGCCCAAAATTTCCATTATAAGAATTAAAATTTCACGCATAAAATCACCCTGTAACCTGTGTTATTGCGGTTTTTTTATACTGCGAAATTATCCAATATTCCGCAGTTTGCATATCAATTTCGTGTGCGCCGTCAAAAATGTCAAGATACACACTTGCGCGTGGGTATTTTTCAATTAGCTCGTTATAAAAGCTTATGCTTTGCATAACGGGAACAACTCCGTCACATTTTCCGTGGAAAATTTTAAGGTTCGCCTTACTAATTGTGTCAATATAACTAATAGGTGAACGCTTTTGCATTTCCTCCTCGCTATCGCTACAGCAGGCCAAAACGTGTGGGCGATAGGTTTGGCTGTACTCAACCCATTTTGAAAGGTCGGTTATAGGCACGTAAGCGCCAATTGCTTTAAAATATTCGGGGCACATGCCCGCCATTAAAAGCGCCATATGTCCGCCGCCGCTAAGCCCCAAAAGAAAAACGTTATCCTTATCAGCGTTTTCATTTGCTATAACGTAATCAATGGCGTCCTTAATATCCTGCTTAGCATAGTCCGACCCGCAGGCATAGGTGCAGTTTTTGTTGCCCATTGTGTTGTTGCCGCGAAATTCGGGCAAAAGCAGGTTAAAATCATACTTTTCAGCTAAAGGCAGCATATTTTCAATTTGGTTAAAGCGGTTAAAGCTCCAGGTGTGAAGCCCCACAAGCAGCGGCCGCTTTTCTGTGCTATTTGATTTATAAAACAAAGACGGCTGCATACTTCCGTCCAAGGTGGATCTAATTAAAAGTTCCTGTTGTGTCATAACAGCGCCCCACTTTCTAACCGAATTATACCCCCGCAAAACAGCCTTGTCAACTTATACGCCTAAAATCACAAATTTTTTATGATGTATTGTGAAAATTTTACCCTCTTGCAAAGCTTCTTTGCTTTATAACGGCGGTTTTTTGCTAACATTCTTTGTTTTCGGTCTAATTTACCATAGTAAATAAATTGGGTTTTATGGGGCCGAAGGCCCATCGATATAAATCCCTTTCGGGATTTTCGATATGTCACAAATGACTCGATATGCTTTTGATGCAGTTTGTAAGAACAAACTGCATCAAAACCTCGATATGTTCTGCGGAACAAGAAGGGATTTATATCATATCGATTTTGCTATAAAGCAAAAATATCGAATTGCGTAGCAATATATCGACATAAATAATTTATA
>JAGAPJ010000011.1 GCA_017623315.1 Clostridia bacterium
ATAGCAGAGACCTGCCAGTCAAGCTAAAACACAAATGGAGGATTTATAAATGAAAAAAGAAGAAATCAGTACAAATAGTTTAGCACACACAAAGTGGAATTGCAAGTACCATATAGTTTTTGCGCCAAAGTACAGGCGAAAAGTTTTTTACGCAGATAAACGGTTAGAGATACGAGAAATATTGCGAAAGCTCTGCGAATGGAAAGGTGTAGAAATAATTGAAGGTGAGGTATGCCCAGACCATATACATATGCTGGTAAGTATCCCGCCCAAAATGAGCGTTTCGGGATTTATGGGATATTTAAAAGGGAAAAGCTCAGTAATGATATTTCAAAAATGGGGCAATATGAAGTTCGCATACCGAAACCGCGAATTTTGGTGTAAGGGATATTACGTAGATACCGCGGGTAAAAACACAAAAGCCATAAAGGAATATATTTCAAATCAATTAAAGCACGACCAAGAAAGTGACCAGTTGAGTCTTTTCGACCCGCGGAACCCATTTAATGGGTAGTAAGTAAACAATGCATGGCTGGCAGGCCAACTAGGAAACGCACTTGTGCGTCGCCTGTAATGATTAGGGCTATGCCCGAAAATGAAAAACCACCCGCTATGCGGGTGGATATTTATTTTTATACGGTAGTTAACTCTTTTTTGTTTTCTTTCTTTTTAAATTTTGAAACCAAAAACAGCGGTAAATACATTAAAAACATTACAATTGGCAAAAGCACGGGGAAGCCCCACAAATGACTGCCAAGATATTTTTCAAAAAGCCCTAACGGGTTGCCGCTTTCAGGCTCCATTAAAAACATAAAGTTGGTGTCGGCCAATAAATTTACAAAATAAACGGGAATAGCCATTACAATTAGCAACAAAATACATTTGGGCATTGCTTTAATTGTGGGCTTGATTTCACCGCTTGTAACTAACAGCAGGGGATACGCTACAAGAAAGGCGTGTATGGTAAAGCTGTGAATGTGTGAAAAGTTAAGGCAGGGAAGCACCGTCCAATTTGGGAACAAAAGTGCAAGTAAGGCGCCCGGTATGCAAAAATAGTAAAGAAAATTGCGAACGGTGTTGTTTTGTTTAAATAAATCAAACCCAATAAGTAAAATATTTATTCCGCAAAGGTGAAGCGGCAAATGTCCTACACCAAAGTTCCCCGTAAAAATGGCAACAACATTTTTTAACATTTCTAAAAATATAATTATACAGCCAAAAGCGGTACGCATAATTTTACGGTGCTTTGTGTTAAGCCTTTTGTAAATTATGGTAGATGTAATACAAAAGGCCAAAATTGCTACAAGCCATATAATATGTAATGCGCCGAACGTTGAAAAGCCAAGGCCTTCGGGAATGTCATCCTTTGTCATAAAAAACATATTTATCACCTAAATAATATTAACACATCATAAGAAAAAAGTCACTAAAAAGTTTAAATTTGTAAAAAACGATATATAAAATGTGACCCCTTGAAAGCCCGAACATGAGCGGTATTTTATACATAATGTCAATTGATTTATTTATCCCAATAACATATAATTTATAAACAATAGTTAAAAAGAGGGAAATGTAATGCAATTATTTTCGGCAACGCTTAGCCAAATGGCGTTTCTGTTTACGTTTATTATAATAGGTTACATATTATCAAAGCTTAAAGTGGTTCAAGAAAATTCCGAAGCGGTGCTTTCAAGGCTTGAAAATTATGTTTTCATACCTGCGCTTGTGCTTGGAACCTTTATAAATAATTTTACCGCTGAAAAGCTTTCAACCTCGTGGAAGCTAATTTTAGGCTGTTTTGTGCTTGAAGCCATTGTTATAGGTGTTTCAATTGCGGCAGTAAAGCTTATTTCAAAAGATAAATACATACAAAATATTTATCTTTACGGCTTGTGCTTTTCGAATTTTAGCTTTATGGGTAATGCTGTTGTAAGCACGCTTTTTCCCAATGTTTTTCTTGAATACATTGTTTTCACACTTGTGTTGTGGACGCTTATTTACATTTGGGGCGCGCCCTCGCTTTTAATTGGCGGTTCAGAAACCAAAGGCATAAAGGACCGATTGAAAAGCTTTTTAAACCCAATGTTTGTTTGTATGGTAATTGGTATGCTAATCGGTATTTTTAAAATTCCAATGCCTGACTTTGTTGATACTGCCATCTCTGCAACCTCGGGCTGTATGTCGCCAGTTGCAATGCTGCTTACGGGTATGACCATTGCTAAAATTGACATTAAAAAGGTTTTAAAGGTTAAAAGCATTTACGTGGTAAGCTTTTTAAGGCTAATTGTTTACCCGCTGTTATTCATTGGCTTTTTAATGCTTGTGCCTATGAATAAAACCTTTGCAATTTGCGCTGTGGCTTCCCTTGCAATGCCGCTTGGGCTTAACACTATTGTTATTCCTGCCGCTTACGGAAAGGATACTACAACTGCATCGGGTATGGCGCTTATATCACATATACTTGCAATTATAACCATCCCCGTGATTTTTCTTATATTTGATAAAATAATTTAAATAAAACAACCTTGAAGGATTGTAAAACTTTAAGGTTGTTTTATTTTTTTAAATGCAATATTGTACCAATTTTAAAAATACAAGCGAAATTTGTCAACGGGAAAAATATTTTAGTCGTTTATACGGTATACATAACGGAAATAATCCTTAATGGAGGTGCCGTTATGTATAATAAGGTTTCAATTTGCGGGGTGGATACTTCGAAGCTACCCGTGCTTCGTGAGGCGCAAAACGAAGTGCTTTTAAAGCGCACAAGGGCAGGGGATAATATGGCGCGGGAGGAGCTTATAAACGGTAATTTAAGGCTGGTTTTAAGCGTTATTCAGCGTTTTACAAACAGGGGCGAAAATCTGGACGATTTGTTCCAAGTGGGGTGCATAGGGCTTATAAAGTCAATTGATAATTTTGATATTTCGCAAAATGTACGGTTTTCAACCTATGCCGTTCCGATGATAATTGGCGAAATAAGGCGATATTTAAGGGATAATAATTCAATTCGCGTAAGCCGTTCAATTAAGGACACAGCATATAAAGCAATGCAGGTTAAGGAAAAGCTGACAGCACAAAACGGTAAGGAACCACAGGTGCAGGAAATTGCAAAAGAACTGGATTTGCCCGTTGAGGACGTGGTAATAGCGCTTGAAAGTGTGGTAAGCCCAATTTCGCTGTATGACCCCGTTTATACCGACGGTGGTGATACAATTTATGTTTTAGACCAGGTCGGTGACAGAAACGATGATAGAAACTGGCTTAGCGAAATTGCCTTTAAGGAAGCAATTAAAAATTTAAGTAACCGCGAAAAGCATATTTTATCCCTTCGTTTTATGCAAGGTAAAACACAAATGGAAGTGTCCGAGGAAATTGGCATTTCACAAGCGCAGGTTTCCCGTCTTGAGAAGGGAGCACTGCAAAAAATAAGGGAATGAAAAAGCGCCGTTTTAAACGGCGCTTTAAATTATTCGGCTGTTACATTTTCGATTACAACTTCTTCGTTAATCTCAATGGTATTTTCGGGCTTCTTTTTAAAATCAGCGAGCTTAACAGCAACAGCGGTAAAGCCGACAAGTCTGATTAGTCCGTTAATAGTATTCATAGAATTTATAACTATGGAATAAATTGTCCATTTCAATTCCTGACCGCTTGCTATGGCCGAAATTACATTCGATGTATTGGTAAAGAATGAGAAAATGAATGATATACCAATGAATGCTACAGGAATAAATAAAGCAATCTTTAAAAGCTTGGGTATAGGCTTTTTTGAAAAATAGAAAATTGCAAAAACAAGTGTAACGGCAAACAAAAGGAATAATGTGAACAGATTAAATGCAGAAGAAAAGTAATATGAAAAGCCAAGCTTGTAACCGTATTTTATTGAATTAGCAATATTTGTAATTAAAGAAATAACGCCCGACAGCCACAATATTGCACAAGCGCCTGCAACGGCAATTTTATCAAATTTTGTAAGAATTCCAACAGCTAATAATATGTTGGCAACAAAGCTTAAAATGTTACTAATGTTAAAAAGCGCAGAAAAGAAATTTCTAATTATGTAGCCAAAGCCTTCACTTATAAGTATGGTTTCAATCGGACTCATAATATAGGGGATAAATGCTAAATACAAAAATGATAACGCGGCAACAACCGCCCAAATATTTAATTTTTTCTTTGTAAGCGACATTGTGAATTCTCCTCAAATTTTTTATAATTATACCATTATAATAAATATGTGTCAATTATCAAAAAATAAATTGGGAGTTTATCGGGCTAACGCCCAAAAGAAAAAAGAATAAAGAAAAAATAATAAATAATAAAAAATGTGTGCCTACGGCACAATATATAAATCCGTCGGCAAAGCCGACACCGATTTTATTCTTTATTCTTTC
>JAGAPJ010000012.1 GCA_017623315.1 Clostridia bacterium
AACCCAAGCCTTCCCCAGCGGGGAAGGTGGCGCCGTTAGGCGACGAATGAGGAGAGCATTAAAGCACTTTCTTAACAATATTCTCCTCATCCACCAACCTTGCGGTTGGTCTGACGGACCCGTCTCTCTCTGTCACTTCGTGACATCTCTCTCGCACTGCGAAAGAGTCTTCCCCTTCTCCGTTGGAGAAGGCTTTTGTCTGTACAATACGCTCGGGCCAATAAACTATAATTTGAAAATATGAAAAAACCTCGGTAGATATTTCTACCGAGGTTAATGTTAATATTGAAATTATTTTTTGCCTTTTGCAATGCGGCGGCGTCTCCAAATAACCCAAAGGGGACCGGAAACGAAGAGAGATGATACAGCACCGGATAAAAGACCGAATACCATGGGAATGGCAAAGGTGCGAAGGCTTGTAAGACCATAAATTTCTGAAACAGCAATAATAGTTGTAACAGCCAAAAGGGTTGTAGCGGTAGTAACAATGTTACGAATAACAACGGTGTTAATGCTGGTGTTTACAAGCTGACCAATTTCCATATCGGGATTGTACTTTTTGTTTTCGCGGATACGGTCATAAATAACGATGGTGTCGTTAAGTGAATAGCCGAGCATTGTAAGTACAACTGCAATATAGTTAGAGTCGATTTGAAGTCTGAAAATAACACAAACAAAGAATGTGATAAGCACGTCGAACACAAGTGAAACAAGTGCTGTAATACCTGCCGATACACCACCGATTCTTCTAAAGCGGATACCAACGTAAATTACAACCAATACAGCGGTAATTAAAACGGCAACCAAGCTTTTAGCAAAGAACGAGCCTGCAACCGAAGGAGAAACCGAGTTAGAGTCGTAAAGTTCAATTTTATTGTCCTTGAATTTTTCAACTAAGGCTTTTGTCATAGCTTCTTGTGTTTTTGCAGATAAGGCATTTTTGCCTGAAAGTGAAATTTCAAAGGTTTGGGTATCGCCTGCAAGAGAGGTAGACTTTCTTAAATTGTATTCCTTTTTAATGTGCTGGTCAACAATAGCTTCAATATCCTTGTCGGCAAGCTCACCTGTGTAGGAATAAGAAACCTTAGCACCGCCCGAGAAGTTAATATCAAGCTTAACGCCAAATATTACAGACCACAAAATACCGATAACGAAAATTGCAAGGTAAACAATTAAAATGGGTTTTAATGCTTTATTAAAATCAATATTAAACTTACGCATTTTTCTTACCTCCGTACAAAGCGGGATTTCTCAAGAATTTTGCTTTTGAGATGCTCTTAATCATAATTCTGGAAGCAAGAACGCCCATGATGAGATTAAAGATAGTACCTACTAACAAGGTGTAACCGAAGGAGTAGATAGAACCTGTGATAGATGTGCCGAAAAGTGACATTAAGGGTGAGAATACCTGTGCTAATAAGCTGTCAGGTGTACCGAAAGCGCCCATAAGTACAATAGAAACGATTACGATGGTAACGTTACCGTCGATAATTGCGCTAAGTGAGTTCTTATAACCTGAATCAATAGCACCGTCAATGGTCTTGCCCTTTTCGAATTCGTCACGAATACGTTCAGCAGCAATAACGTTACAGTCAACGCCCACACCGATAGAAAGGATGATACCTGCAATACCGGGGATGGTAAGTGTAAAGCTTTCAAAGCCGGGGAAGTAGCCTGAAATACAAGCAATCGAGCCTGCAAGCTGACCTAAAAGTGCGATTGCAGCAACAAAACCGTTAAGGCGGTAGCGGGCAATCATAAGTAAGCAAACAAGTGCAAATGCGATAGAGCCCGCAATAACCATTACGTTAAGTGCGTCGTTACCAAGTGTTGGTGAAATAACCTGAAGCTTGCTGTCGTCAACGGTTAACGCAAAGGGAAGTGAGCCTGCATTAATTTTATCGGCAAGTGCTTCTGCTTCTTCAGCACTGCCCATTCCTGTAATAACTGCTTTGCCGTCGGTAATTTGTTCGTTAACGGTTGGGGCTTGAATTTGTGTGTCGTCCATCCAAATAGAGATGGTTTTGCCCTTAAGCTCTTTAGTAGCGGTAGAAAATTTTTCCTTACCGCTATCTTTAAGTTCAAGCTGAACAACGTATTGACGTTGACCTAATTCAACCTCCTGATATGCGGGGGTTGCCTTTTTAACGTCAGCACCTGTTAAAATAACCTTTGAAGAATCTGTTTCTTTACAGAACTTTAAAAGTGCGGTTGCACCAAGTTCTTGTACGGCTGCAGCTGCATCAAAATCGCTTTCTTCAGCAGCCCAGGGGAAGCGAACGATAATTTGCTTATTGTTTTTGTCGGCGTAAACCTCATAGTCGGTGATGTTTTGGTTTACAAGACGGGTTTCAAGGATGGCTTTAGCGGCGTTAATATCGTCGTCGGTAATTTTAATGCCTTCCTTGTCGGGTGAAAATACAGCTTCAACACCGCCGCGGATATCAATACCCCAACGAATGTCGTCTGCACCCTTAAAATAAACTAATTCGGTGTCGCCATAGTAGTTTTTAACACCAAAGAAAGCGGTAAATGTTAACGCTAAAATTAGTGCGAGAACTACGAAAAACGGCACAATGCCTTTCTTTTTGGACTTCATAGTAATCCTCCAATGATATGATATATGATTTATTATACTAAATTAAAAGCCTAAAGTCAATTAATTTAATCTTTTAAAAGCTTTTCGAGTGCAGCATATTTAACTGCGGTGCAAAGCACTAAGGAAGCCTTTTCAATTTCGGCTACCGATGGGTAGGACGGTGCAATTCTTAAATTGCTGTTTTTGGGGTCATTACCATATGGGTATGTAGCACCTGCGGGGGTTAAAATCATACCTGCGTTAGCACAAAGCTGTTCAACACGTTTAGCACAGCCTTCCATAACATCAAGGCTAATAAAGTAACCGCCCTTTGGTTTTGTCCAGGTTGCAATTTCCTTGCCTTTAAGGGTGCTAAGTGCATTTAAAACTGCTTCAAATTTGGGTCTTAAAATTTCAGCGTGCTTTCTCATATGTTCTCTAACAGCGTCAGCGTTTTCAAACACACGTGCGTGACGAAGCTGATTTAACTTATCAGGGCCAATGGTTTGGAATTTCATACGGCTTTTTAAAAGCTCAACGTTGTTGGGGCTGCCTGCTTCAACTGCAACACCTGCGCCGGGGAATGTAACCTTTGAAGAAGAGGTGAAAATTAAAGGTAAGTCGGGGTTGCCAGCCTTTACACATTCGCTGTAAATATTTAAAAGCTTGTCGCCATCATCATAAAGGTCGTGAATAACGTAAGCGTTATCCCAAAAAATTCTAAAGTCGCTGGCGGCGGGCTTTAAAGCAGCCATACGGCGTACAACTTCATCTGAATAGGTGTTACCAACAGGGTTAGAATATTTGGGGACGCACCAAATACCTTTAACCGACGGGTCTTTAACCCACTGTTCAACCTCGTCCATATTTGGACCGTTTTCATCGCTTGAAATTGTAATAAGTTCAAAGCCAAAATATTGGGTAATGGCAAAATGTCTGTCATATCCGGGCGAAGGGCATAAGAACTTACGGTTTTTGCATTCGTACCAAGGCTCGCCGCCCATGCCGTGTGTCATTGCTTGGGCAACGGTGTCAAACATCATATTAAGTGATGAATTGCCGCCAACAATAATTTGGTTTTCTTCAAGCTCTAAAATATCGGCAAAAATTTTTTTCATTTCGGTAAGACCGTCAAGGCCTCCATAGTTACGGCAGTCAATACCGTCAATGTTTTTAAAGCCTGTATCGTTGCCAACAAGGTCAAACATTTTTTGGCTTATATCCATATTATCAAAGCCGGGCTTACCGCGTGACATATCAAGCGATAAATGCATTGCGCGAAGCTTTTCGTATTCAGCTTTGACCGATGAAAACTCTGCTTCAAGCTCGGGCTTGGTCATTTGTAAATAACTTTGCATAAGTAAACAATCTCCTTTTTTCGTTAACCAATATATAATACTATATATTAGCAAATTTTGCAAGAGTTTTTAAAGTAAGAAATACATAAAGACCGCACTTTTTAGGGTGCGGTCTTTATGCTTTAAGGGGGGATGATTATGATAATTAAGAAAAAATCTTAATTTCTAGCAAATTTTAAGCTGTTCACAGTCGTTTCGTTCAGGTGTATTTTTTGAAATTCTCACTTTATATTCAATGTATTTATCGTTTTCATATTTACGGGTTTTAGCATTTAATCCTGCATTTTGTAAGGTATTTACTAATTTTGAAAGACTGTTGTAAAAAAGCCTAACGTCGCTTATTGCATATTTTCTAATTGGCTTTTCGGGAGGCAGTTCTTCTTGCTTAGGATTTAAAATATTTTCAATATATTCTTCGCTTTCCTTTAAATTTAAAGCGTTTGCAATAATATAGTTAAGGGCGTTTTCACGGTCGGTGCCATCAAGACGCAATAATGCACGGGCATGGCGTTCGGTAAGACGGGCGGTAATAATACGCTGGCGTTGATCGTCGTTTAACCTTAAAAGTCTTAATTTATTTGAAAGTGTAGACTGTGCTAAACCAAGGCGGGTGGCAATTTCAAGCTGTGGCATACCAAAGTGAACTATAAGGCGGTTTATGGCTTCTGCCTCTTCAAAAAAGGTTAAGTCCTGTCGCTGTAAATTTTCCATTATGGCATAGATTGCGGCGGTTTTATCATCGGTGTTATGTAATACACAGGGAATACGGCGAAGCCCAACCATTTTAGCGGCGAGAAAACGGCGTTCACCCGCAATAATTTCATATTTACCGTCAATGCTTTTTCGCACTGCTAAGGGCTGAATAATTCCGCTTGACTGAATACTGTCGGCTAAAAGCTTTAATTCATATTCGTCAAAGCTTTTTCGCGGTTGGTTTTTTGATGGCTTAATTTCACTTGGACGTAACATTAAAAGCTTCTTTTCCCATAGGGTGTACATTCTACCGCCTCCTATGTTTTAGTATAAAAACAGTAACGAATTTTGTAAAGAAAAACACGTCGTTAAAATTCGGCATAATAAAACAAAAACAGCCCGTTTATAAGGGCTGTTTTGAAATATTTCCGCTGTTTCGGGGGTATTTTGGCGGTGTTTGCGATATTTTTTTAAATATTACAAAGGTTCTTGGGTCATTATTGGGGAGCTTTTCGCATATAATTTCGGGTTTTCCCATTTTTAAAACCTTAATTGCGTTATCACAAAGGGCAATCTCATCCTCGGCAGATGGACCTTTCATAGCAATAAATCTGCCGCCAACCTTTACAAACGGGGTGCAATATTCCATTAAAACAGGCATATTAGCAACCGCACGTGCACAGGCAATATCATACTTTTCGCGGTAAGTCGGGTTTTTGCCACCTTCTTCGGCACGGCTGTGAATTGCCTCAATATCGGTAAGGTCACATTTCTCGATAACATCCTTTAAAAAGGTAATGCGCTTATTTAAACTGTCAAGTAAGGTTACCTTTAAATCTTCACGCACAATTTTTAGCACAAGACCTGGGAAACCCGCACCTGTACCCACATCAATAATAGAAGCACCAACGGGTACTTTGTTATGCTTAAAGAACAAAATACAGTCGTAAAAATGTTTATATAAAACATCCTCGGGCGCAGTTATGGCGGTGAGGTTTATTTTTTCGTTCCATTCGAGCAAAAGGTTGCCGTAAAGGTTAAGCTTTTTAATTTTTGTTTCATCCAACATGATGCCAAATTCATTGCAAAGTGGGGAGATTTTTTCAATATTAAAATTAATCATTATTTTCTCCTAAATAAGCTTCTAAACGATAAATTGGAAAGCCTTGGCTTGAAAAACGCGCTTCATATTCGGTAACGATATTACCCTCAAAATCGCTGTTATGAAGGTCAAAGGTAACGTTTTTAAGCGCAAAGCCCGACTGTGAAAATTCCTCAATAGAAAATTCAAAAAAGTGCATATTGTCGGTCTTTTGGTGAATTTCAGCGCCGTTTTTTAAAAGCTCTTTATAAATTTTTAAAAATCTTCTATGTGTTAAGCGGTGTGCGGCGTAGGCTTTTTTGGGGAACGGGCAGGAAAAATTAAGAAAAATTCGGTCAATGGTATTTGGTGCAATAAATCGGGGTAAATATTCTGCACTGCCACCGATAAAATATAAATTATTAATATTTTCTTTATTAGCGTTTTCGCAAGCGCCAACAATAACGTTTGCGGTTTTTTCCACAGCAATTAAGTTGATTTCAGGGTGGCTTTTTGCATATTCACAGGCAAATTTACCCTTGCCACAACCAATTTCAAGGTAAATGGGGTTATCGTTTTTAAAAATTTCCCTAAAATTTATATATTCTTTTTCCTTAATTGCTGTGTTAAAGTTTCTATCATCAATATTTATAGTAAAAAGGTTATTGCTCACAGCCTCTAATCTTTCATTTAAATATTTCTTTTTTCGCATTCTCATAAAATCACCAAGGGCATTATAACTTAAAACCCCGTTTTTTTCAAGTAAAAACGGGGTTTAAGGTTAAACAAAATCCTTTATCATATTTATAAAATCATTTTCATTCATTAAATGCACGTTTTCAAAAAGGGCAATATCCATATCCTCGGCCCTTTTTCTGAAATATGCTGTGGCGGTGACGTCTTTGCCGTGATTAGTTGAAACAAGCACTTTTTTTGCATATTTACCGCCAAAACGACGGGCAACAGCGTCTAATTTATAAAGCTCGGCTTCCTCAATTTCGCCACCCTTACAGGAAATAAAAACAGGAACAAGATTTTTTATTAAAACACAGTCTATTTCATTTTTGGTGTCACCGGTTTTGCTACTGCCTATCTTTCCGTCCCAGTCGATAATAACGCTTCGTTTGGCATCGTTATAATATGGTGCGCCGTTTTGGTCTTTTATATCAATTGCGGTTTTATAAACCTTCATTTCTAAAATATTGCCCGATTTTTCCAAAAGCTCCTTTGCAGTGCTGTTTTTAAATGAAAACTTAATTTCATTGCTTGTTATGTTTAAAAAGGTAATAATACCGTCATTTTTTAAAAATTCCAAAAATTCAATAAGCCATTCGCTTGTGCGTTCATCCATTTCGCTGTTTTTGAATTCGGTAAGATTGATTTTTGCAAAAAGTTCGCGACTGTCACAGTCAAATTTCATTGCACGTTGCAAAAGTTTTACATTTGTGTTGTAATGTTTGTCTGTTTTAAAAACCGACCAAAGCGCCTCAATAACAGGACCGGTTTGGTTATTAAGCGGTATTTCATCATTTTTGTTTTCAATAATCATACCGCCGTGAAGGGTTATTTGTTCATCTACCGAAAGGGAGGCGTTGGTGGACTTTTCGGTTTTTTCACCGTTTTGCCAGGAAACAAGACGGTTTTGGTTAATATGAAAGCGCTGTACGGTAATATTTTTAAAACGTTCTACCATAACGCCCATTGCGGTAAGCAAAAGGTCCTCGCCGCCTGTTAAATCAAAGGTGATTTGGGTGTCACTTTTAGCGATGTCGCTTAAAATATCCACAAGGTTATATAAATCGCTTGTGTCGGTATAAATAAATTCGGCTTTGGTAGATGGCGATTTTGATTTTATAAAACGTGTATAAATATTTTCGCGCTTATCACTTTTATTACCTATAAATATTATTTTATCGGGGTGAAGGGTTAAAGCGCTAGCAATGTTTTCGGTAGGACAACGGTATAAAAATTCAACTGTGGTCAAGCCTTACACTCCTAAAAATTAATTTTTGTTAAAGCCTGTGAAAACGACCTCGGCAACCTTTGTGCCAAGCTCGTCGGTTATGTGAACGGTATAGTAGCAGGTGGCGCGGCCAAATTTAACACATTCGGCTCTTGCTATAAGTCGGTTGCCCTTTACAACACCTAAAAATGAAATAGTCGAGCTAAGGGATACGGTACGCATTATCTCGTGATTGGTAGCGACTGCAAAGGCAAAATCTGCGAGCATAAAGGGAACACCGCCCATAACTCCGCCTGCGGCGTTTTTGTGGGTGGGGCCGATTTTTAAGCTACAAACTGCCCAGTCCTCACCAACCTCGTCAATTACAGCGCCGTTTTCGGTCGCGAAACGGTCGGCTTTAAAAATTTCTCTTATTTCCTCAACGGTTTTCAATATATACACCTCTTAACCATTATTGCCCAATTAGATTAAAACATAAAAGAAAACCGAAACAAATTGCAAAACGCTTCCTACCACAACGAAAAGGTGGAAGACCGAATGAATGTATTTTGTTTTCTTTTTAGCGGCAACGGCGTAAAATATTGCACCGATGGTATAAGCAATACCGCCTGCAAGCAGCCACCAAAAGCCTGCCGCATCCATAGCATTTAAAAGCGGCTTTAAAACAAAAAGCACGCACCAACCAACCGCAATATAGCAAACGTTTGAAAAAACGCTGTACTTTTTTAAATCAATGGCGTTAAAAACAACGCCTAAAATTGCCATTGCCCAGACAAAGCCGCAAAGCCCCCAACCAATGAATGCGTTATATTCGCGCAGGTTGCAAAGGGCAATAGGGGTGTAGGTGCCTGCTATCAAAATAAAAATAGCGCAGTGGTCTATTATCTGAAAAACCTTTTTGGCAGTTACGGGTACAAGCCCGTGGTAAATGCTTGACATGGTGTAAAGCACCACCATAGAAATGCCGTAAATAAATGCGCCTACAATTTGGTAAGCATCAAAATTTAAAAATGCCTTAATAATGCAAAGGGCGGCCATAATAACACCCAAACCGCCACCCGAAATGTGTGAAACCATATTAAAAATTTCTTCCCCACGGGTGTAAGGTGGAAGAATACGGTCTTTAAGCTTTGTTCTTTTCAAAAATAGTACCTCGTTAGTAAAATTAACTGTTTTTAAGTAATAAAAATGATGTCGAAACTTGACAAATTAATTGACATAATTATTTACGAAAATTATTAACAACCAGGAAGTTTTTCAACTTGTTAACACAGTTATCCACCGAAAAACGCCCCAAAACCTTGATTTTTCGTTTTCAAGGTCTTAAAAGTGTTAATATTTCGGTGGATAAGTTGGATAACTTTTATGGTTGCTTCGGTTTACATAAAACCATAAAATTGTAATTTTTTTACATTACGAAAAAACGAAACGCCTTAAATTTTTTCTAGCAATTTGTTCATAATGCTTGGTCCATGTTCCACAAAATTGCCTGTGCTTTCGGCAAATTTTTCGGTTAATTTTTCAACGCCATTTACTTCTTTGCGGCTGTCGTAAATTAAATAGGGAACAGGGGCTGATGAATGGGTCTTTGTGTTAAGTGGTGTGGGGTGGTCAGGCATAATTAAAATTCTGAAATCATCACCACAGTTTTCAAGGTAATCAAAAACAGAAACAAACGCGCGCTGTTCAATAACCTCAATAGCCTTTACCGTATTTGCGGCTTCGCCACGGTGACCGCATTCGTCGGGTGCTTCAAAGTGAAGGTATACTAAATCACAGCCGTTTTTGAAAGCATCAATAGTTGCTTTTGCCTTGCCTTCAAAATTGGTGTCAAGGTAACCAGTCGTGCCCTCAACCTCGGGGGTTAGCATATCGGCGCAAATGCCAATGCCTTTTAAAAGGTCAACCGCACTTATAACAGCGGCTTTAACACCGTTCTTTTCATAAAAGTTTTCTAAAGCGGGCTTTCTGCCTTCACCCCAAAGCCAAATCGAATTAGCTTCGTTTAGTCCCTTTTCGCGACGCTTAAGGTTTACGGGGTGGTCCTTTAAAATGTCGTAGCTTTTCTTCATTAAATCAATAAGCGGTGCGGCATTTTCACTTTTGCTGAGGTATTCGCCAATAACACGGCCGCTAATGTCGTGAGGGGGTGTCATTTCGCCTAAATCGGTTGTGCCGTTATCCACTACAAGACAATGTCTATAGCTTACACCGCCGTAAAATTTATATATTTCGTTGCCAAGCTTTTCTTCCACAGTTTTAATAATTTCATGGGCTTCCTTGGTGGAAATATCCCCCGCGCAATAGTCAACCATTGTTTTATCACAATAGTTTTTTTCATTAGACAGGGTAACAATATTACAGCGAAGCGCAACGTCGGTTTCCTTTAAATCAACACCAATTGATGCAGCCTCCAAGGGTGAACGGCCTGTATAGCAAACCATAGGGTCATAACCCATAACCGACAAATTAGCAACGTCGCTACCGGGTTTTAAGCCGTTTGCAACCGTTTTGCACATACCTACCTCTGAAACCTTGGCAAGCTTATCTATCAAAGGCTTGTTTGCAAGCTCCATAGGGGTCTTATTTCCAAGTGACTCATACGGCGTATCAGCCATACCGTCACAAAGTAAAACTAAATATTTCATATAAGTACCTTCTTTATGTATTATTATGGATATTATACCAATAATATATTTCTTTGTAAAGAAAAAACACTTTTCTTTTTAGCATTTTGTGGTATTATGTATTAAGAGGTAGGTGAAACCCCAATGACTAACATAAAAAATGCTGAAATTTTATCCCCTGTTGGCAATAATGAAATGCTAATTGCGGCAGTTAGAAGCGGTGCCGATGCGGTTTATTTTGGCGCAAAGGATTTTTCGGCTCGCCGAAATGCCGAAAATTTTGGCAGATTTGAACTTAATGAGGCAATAAAATACTGTCATATACGTGGGGTTAAAGCCTATTTAACCCTTAATATTTTGATTAAGGATGACGAATTTTCGGATGCGGTAGCATTAGCACGTGATGCTTATAATTTTGGCATTGACGGGGTAATTGTGCAGGATTTGGGACTTGCAAATGTCCTCCACAAATTATTACCCCATTTACCCTTACATGCATCTACTCAAATGTCAGTTCACACTCCCGCCGCCTTATATATATTAAAGAAAATGGGCTTCAAACAGGTGGTAGCGGCACGCGAAATGTCATTTGATGATTTAAAACAGCTTTGCAAAACCGCAAACGAGCTTGATATGGTAGTTGAGGTATTCGTACACGGTGCATTGTGTATGTCGGTGTCGGGACAATGTCTTTTATCGGCATATTTAGGCTCTCGCAGCGGTAACCGTGGGCTTTGCGCGGGTCCTTGCCGTTTGCCATTTAAGGTCCAAAATGGTACAGGGTATGATTTAAGCTTAAAGGATTTATCGTTAGTTGAGCATATAGCCGACCTTTATAATATAGGTGTGCGTTCCTTTAAAATTGAGGGTAGAATGAAGCGCCCCGAATACGTTGCCGCCGCTACAAAGGCTTGTAAGGAGGCACTTTATAACGGGGTTATTGATTATGAACTTTCAAAAACCCTAGGGAACGTTTTCTCTCGTTCGGGCTTTACCGATGGTTATTTACAAAACAATCTTGGGCGCGATATGTTCGGTATTCGTACTAAGGAGGACGTGGTATCGGCAGATAAGGCTTTTCCTGTGCTTCACGAAATTTACCGAAACGAGCGCCAGTCGGTAGCGGTTGATTTAAAATTTACAGCAAAAGCAGAAAATGAAATCGAGCTTATTTTAACCGATGGTGAAAACACTGTTTTGGTAAAAGGCTTGAAGCCTGATTTTGCCCAAAATAAAGCCGCCGATTTTAAAAGTGTGCTTAAAAATTTAAATAAATTTGGCGGTACACCATATTACCTAAATAATGCTGAAATTGTTTTGGACGACGGTCTTTTCTTACGCGCGGGTGAGCTTAATGAGCTTAGGCGAACAGCGGTGGAATTACTGTCCGAAAAGCGTGGCGAATGTCAGCGTAAGGAGATAAACTTTATTTTCGGTAAGGACAAACCTTTTGAACGTAATTGCAAAGACCTGCAAACATATATCCGTATTGAAAATGCCGACCAATTGCCCGACGATTTAAGCGGTATTTCGGCATTAATTTTACCCCTTGAAAATGATTTCCCACAAATAGAGGGGGTTAAATGCATTGCTGAAATTCCAAGGGGAATTATCAGCGAAGCGGCAATTATAAAACGTCTTGAAATATTTAAAGAAAAAGGTGTCAGCACCGCACTTTGCGGCAATTTATCGGCTGTGAAAATTGCTAAGGACTGTGGCTTTGAGGTTATGGCGGATACTGGCCTTAACGTTTATAACAGTTATTCGGCTAATGCAGTTTCTAAAATGGGCTGTGATGCTGTGGTGTTATCAAACGAAATGCTTTTAAGTGATGCTGTGTCACTTTCTTCACCCATAAATAAAGGTATTATAAGCTACGGAAATATACCCCTTATGCTGTTTAAAAACTGTCCTATTAGAAACGGTAAAAATTGTAATGAATGTGACAAGAAAAACACTATTGTTGACCGAAAGGGAATAGAATTCCCCGTTAGGTGCCGTATGGGCTACAGCGAGCTTTTAAATTCGGTACCTGTTTGGCTTGCCGATAAGCAAAAGCAAATTAAAAATATCGATTTTCAAATTCTATATTTTACCAATGAGGATAAAAAGCGTGTTAATGAAGTAATAAATGCATATAAAAATGCAACCGAGCCTGACTGCAAATATACACGCGGCCTGTTTTTCAGAGGAATAATTTAAAAAATCCACCCGCCTGGGTGGATTTTTTAGTGGATGGTGAAAGGGTGTCGCTTTGCGACGGATATATTATAAAAATTTGGTAATAATATTTGCGGTGATTTTTTATGTGTACTGCAATAAGCTATAATGCCGTAGGGCATTATTTCGGAAGAAATTTAGATTTAGAGCGTGGCTATAACGAAAGGGTTGTTATCACACCTCGAAATTACAACTTTAAAATGCGCTGTGGGGAAAGACTGCAAAAGCATTACGCTTTAATAGGTATGGCGGCGCTTGCGGGTGAATTTCCCCTTTATTTTGAAGCCGCAAACGAAAAAGGCTTATGTATGGCGGGACTTAATTTCCCAAACAATGCGGTTTACCACCCTGAAGACAGTGAAAAAATTAATATTGCACCCTTTGAATTTATCCCTTATATATTAGGTAGGTGTAAAGATGTAGCTGAAGCTGAAAAGCTATTAACTAAAATTAACCTTGTGGATATTAATTACAGCGACGAGCTTAAGCTTTCACCGCTTCATTGGCTTATAAGCGACGGTGAAAATTCCCTAACGGTTGAAAGTGTAAAGGCAGGGTTAAGGGTTTATAAAAACACCGTTGGGGTGCTGACAAATAACCCGCCGTTTTTAAAACAGCTTGAAAATTTAGAAAAATATACAAACATTTTTTTGCAAAAACAACCTAGCAATAACGGCGGCGAGGATTATAGCTTAGGGCTTGAATCACAGGGACTACCCGGCGGCTTTTTATCACAGGACAGGTTTGTGCGCGCTGTATTTGTAAAGCAAAAAGCACCCACCGATATTAGCGGGGACGAAGCAGTTAATCAGCTTTTCCATATTTTAGGCAGCGTTGCAATGCCAAAGGGGTGTGTTTTAACCCCGATGGGTCAAAGCGAATACACCCGTTATACCTGTTGTATGGATACTGAAAAATGGCATTATTATTACACCACTTACGATAATTGCCAAAGGATTAAAGCATCGTTTGACGATTGCGATTTAAGCGGCGAGAAAATTTATATATACGAAAATAACTAAAGGTTAATATTATAGAGGGATGATTGGTATATCATCCCTCTTTGATTTTAATGAAATTACAATCCATCTACAATGCTATATGTGCATATATAACTTGAAAATATCAGCAAAAAATGTTATATTAAATACAAGAAAATGCTTGTTGTTACTTAAAACAGGAATGTAAGTTGTGTTATAATTAATAAAAGTGTAAAAAGCTGAGAGTTTTTTAAGGTTTATGCGTCTAACAAATAAAGGCGGTGATATTATGAAAAAAGTAATTTGCTTTTTAATGGTGTTTTTATTATTGTTTTCAACTATTTGCATAACAGCAACGGCCTGTGAATATGTTTCCGATAACGCTGTTACACTGCGTGCGGGCGGAGGAGGCTCTAGCGGCGGTGGTTCTGGTTCGGGCGGAAGCTCGGGTGGAAGTCATCGCAATGGCTCGAATGGGGAAAGTAGTATTTTGGGCAATATTTTAAATTTTATTTTAATGCCGTTTGTATTGTTTTCTTCGTCAATTGCTTTTTATGCACAACTAACCAAGCGTGCACGAAGGTCTAAAAAGCTTATGAAGCAAATGCTGCAAAGCGATAGTGCGTGGAAATTTAAGGATATATCTGAAACGGTTAACGACAGCTTTTACGCTATTCAAACTGCTTGGACAAATATGGATATGACACCCGCAAAAATATATATGTCAGGTGAGCTTTTGGACAGCTTTCAAACAAAACTTAATTGGATGACCTACCGGAACCAAAAAAACGTTTTGGAAAAAATTGAGCTTTTATCGGCACTGCCTGTTGCAGTGTATGATGATAAAGATAATTCGCGTGATTTTATTTGGTTTTACATAAAGGGCAAAATGGTGGATTATACCATTGATACTATCACACAGTTGAAGGTTGAGGGTAGTACCTCGGCAACCTCGTTTATTGAATATTGGCAATTTGTAAGGCGGGAAAATTGTTGGGTTTTAAACCAAATTTTACAAAAGGATGAAGCCGATCAAATCCCGTTTAGCGAATAAAAAGGAGGAATGTTTTGTGAAAAAGTTTAAAAAGTCGTTTTTTGTTACAATTATATTGGTTTTGGTTTTACTTTTAAGCGGTTGCAAGGCATTGGTTGGCACCTTTGAAAATGAAAAACTTCGCGACCATACCGACGTAATGCTTAATGCAATACTTATGAAGGATGCTGATGCAGGCTATTCACTTGTAAAGGAAGTTTGTGAACGAAGCGATTTTGACCCCTCTTTTGATAAAATGTGTGAAATGCTTAACGGCGTTAAAGAATATAACCTAAATATGCTTTCAATATATCAAAAGGCAGGTATACAAAACGGTGAAAGCTATAAATTTGTGGATTCGGTTTATGAAATGACCGCAAACGACAAGCGTTATATTATAAGTGTTCAGCTTGACGGTAATACCGAAAAATTACGCCTTTTTAACATTATTCCTTATGAAAAGACCAATTATTACTATACCGGTGTTATAACCAATATGAAGGGTGCTTCAGTTATACAGTGGGGCTTTTTGCTTTCTAATCTTTTGGTGGTTGCGCTTGTTATCTTTGCGCTTATTGACTGTTGTCGACACAAAATTAAGCTTAAACCGCTTTGGATTGTTATAATTCTTTTGGGTGCGTTTTCTATTGGCACAACAATATCTGCAACAAGCTTTCATGTGAATTTTGGCATAATCTGGTTTACTGCTTATAGCGCTTTGGTGCGTTACGGTGGCGGTCAGGTGTTATTGCGCTTTGTAATTCCGTGGGGTGCACCGCTTTATTTCATATTAAGACATTGGCTTATTAAAAAGCCTGAGGTAACACCTGTTACCGAAACGGAAGAGACTGAAAATATACAAACTGAAGAATGAATTAAACCCCAAGTCGACGACTTGGGGTTTTTGTTATATAAAATTATTTAATTGCTACAGCTATTTCATAGCAAATAAAAGCTGCTAAAAGGAAAACAACAAAAACAGCAAAAAAAATTAAAATATCAAAGCTTGCGGTTTTGGTGAATGGCATAAGCAATTTATATTTGCGCTTAATTTTGCCGATTTTCCATAATTTTTTGCAAATTCTGTAAAGTACAACAAATGCGCCGAAAAGAATAACGCCTATGTATTTTAAAATTTCGAGAATAATCTTCCACGCTTTTTTGCCTTTTGTTTCTTCTAATGGGTCATCGTCCTTTTGTTCGGCTTTTTTCTTTTTATTATTTTCAAGCATTAATTTAAATGCTGAAATATCAAGAATTATAACGCCTGCAATAAGGGGAATAAGACCCCAAAAGTTTGCAAATACCAAAAGGCAAATGCCAATGGCAAGTAAAGGCCAACCAATTACGCAAAATGCAAGGTTTTTTCGAAGCTCTTTGCGTTTTTGGGCATATTTTTCAAAACCCTCGCATAAAGCGTCATAAAAAGGTGTGCCGTCCTTTTCAACTTTCTTTTCTTTGAAAGCGCGTTTTAAGCACACGTCAACAAGCGCACCGCTGTTTTCAAAGCGTTCCTTTAAAGCTTTTGCTTCATTAAAGGTTTTAGCATAAGCAATGCTGTAAGGCTTACCGTTTTCAATACGTTCTAAAATAACCTCAACGTCGCTGTCGGCAGTACCGTATGAGATTAATTCTTCCTTTACCTTTTCGGGCTTTTTGCCTAAATCCTTCAAAATAATGGCGTATAAATCCTTTGCCATTTTCAGTCCCCCTTAAAATAGGAATTTTTACATATATATTATACCAATTAATAGCATTAATTTCAAGTATTGTGTGTTATAATTATAATTTGAAAACAAAAAGCAACCGTGGTATAGTTCACGGTTGCTTTAAACATATTATTCTTTATTTTTAAGGCGCTTTTTTGCATCTTCAATGCTTTCGCCGTCTTTTGTAAGATAATTATCAATAAATTTGTCTTCAATTTTTGTGTATCCGTCTACAACTGCTTTTTCAACTGTTTTGTATCCGTCGACAACAGTGTTCTCAATTTTTTTATATCCGTCAGTCATAGTGTCAGCCACTTTTTGACCTGCATTTACAATTTTAGATTTTGCCATTTCGGTTTTCCTCCCTCCTATAAGATTTATTCCTAGCAAAAACACGGTAATATAAACTGCAGTACCCGTTATAATATTAAATATTGTAATGCTATTGAATGGCATACCGTTAAATGTGGTAAGCATTGAACGCTGAAGCGCAAAAATTGACACCAGCGCATCCGCAAAGGAAATGTTGCGTAGAGTTTTAACAATGTGCGAGCTGTATTTGCGAGACTTTACAAGGTTTATTATTGCAACTGTTACCTTAATAAATGCATAAAGTGCGATGGCAATCATTAAAATTTCATCGTATTTTATACCTCTGCTTTCGGAAACGGAAAGGTATGCTGTTCCTGCAAGTACTACCGAAAGTGCCAAAAACATAAAGCCGCAAAATTTTTGCGCAAAAAAGGCAAGATTTTTATCGGTTTGGGCTTTGGCACGTATTTTTAAAACCGCAAGTCGCATTACACTTAGCACAACATAATAAGCGGCAAGGGTTAAAAACCACCACGAAGGCAGCCAAATACCTAATATGGTGTTATAAATGCAATAAGCGGTATTCACCATCAAACTTAATAGCGCGGGGGTGAAAATTTTTTCAAATTTCATTTTATGCCTTTAATTATAGGTATAAGAGATAAAAGCAAAACGATACCGACAAGACCGATAATTGTGCCGATTATGATATTTTCCCATACCATACAAAAACACATACCAATGCCTAGTACCAAAGCGCCTAAAATACCAAAAACAGCAACCAGAATGGTTTTGCCGTTAAATTTAATGGGGGCTTTATGCTCCATTTTGCGCCATATTATTAATGTAATAAGTCCCAGCGCTAAACCTACCGTTCCAAAAATAATACCTTCTTTGAAAGAATTCCATTTGGGGAGCAGTGCCATGCACATGCCAAGTGCGAATAATACACCGCTTACAGTGCCTAAAATCATTGCAACAAAACTGCTTTTTTTCATATTTATTCTCCTTTCATTAAGCCAACAGTTGTGTTTTTAATGCTCTTATAGTATAATGAATTTTGCGAAGAAAAAACAACCAACAGAAAAAAACAAGTGTTGGAATAATACAAAAAAAGGTCAACATTTTCGCAACAAGTGTTGGAATAATCAAAGGTGAGAAAAAATGAATACTAAAAATAATAAACGTCGACGTGATTCAATAGAGAAAATTGAAAAGACATTCGTGGTACTTTTGCAGGAAAACGATATTGATAAAATCTCCGTTTCGGACATTTGTAAAATAACGGGTCTCAACCGAAGCACATTTTATGCCAATTATTTAGATATTTATGATTTGGCAGATAAGGTGCGCAAAAAATTGGAAGACGATTTTTCAGAACTGTTTAGCGATTATGACGCTTATAGTGAACATAGCGGTGCATTAAAGATGTTCAGACATATAAAAGATAATCAGTTGTTTTATAAAACCTATTTTAAACTTTGTTATGATGAAAGTCATCTTATATATGTTTATGATACTAGACGTGCAGAATTTGACAATATAAACGCAAATTTAATTTATCACATTGAGTTTTTTCGCAACGGGCTTAATGCAATTATTAAACTATGGTTAAAAAATGGGTGCAAAGAAAGCCCCGAAGAAATGGCAGAAATTTTAAAACAAGAATATAAGGGAAGATAAATTTTACTTGACAAACCTATAAATGTATAGTAATATAATTGTATACATTTATACAGGAGGCAAAAATTATGAAAAAGTTTTTAATCGCTTTACTTTCAATTATCATGGTTTTAACTATGGTTGCTTGTGGCGGTGCTACTGATAACGGCGGCAACAAGGGTGCAACCAAAATGACAATGGGTACAGGTGGTACTCAGGGTACATATTTCGCTTATGGTAATGTTCTTTCACAGTATATAAAGGACAAAACCGGCATTTCTGTTACTGCTGTTTCTTCTGACGGTTCAAAAGCAAATATTCAAAGCATTGACGTTGGTGACTATCAGTTAGGTACTGTTCAGTCTGACGTTATGGCTTATGCTTGGGACGGCGTTCGTTCATTTAAGGACGAAGGCAAAATTACAACCTTCCGCACAATAGCAGGTCTTTATGCAGAAGCTGTTCAGCTCGTTACTACCGACCCTAACATCAAGTCAGTTAAAGACTTAAAAGGCAAGAAGGTTTCAATCGGCGCTCCCGCTTCGGGCGTTTACTTTAATGCTATCGACGTGTTAGAAGCTGCAGGTCTTACCGAAAAGGACATTCAGGCACAGTATCAAGACTTCGGTCAAAGTGCTGACGCTCTTAAGGACGGTAAAATTGACGCTGCATTTATCGTTGCTGGTGCTCCTACACCCGCTATTGACGAGCTTTGCATGACTAATAAAAATGCTCGCCTTGTTCCTATCGATGGTGAAATTGCAGAAACACTTATGAAGAATAACAGTTTCTATTCAGTTTACGAAGTTCCTGCAAATTCTTACAAGAATCAGGATAAAGCAGTTCTTACCGTTACCGTTAAGGCAACACTTATCGTAAGCGCTGATGCATCAGAAGATGACGTTTATAACTTAACAAAGGCTATTTTTGACAATATTGAAGACATTAAGGTAAAGCATGCTAAGGGTGCTGAGCTTTCACTTGAAAATGCTACCGAAGGTCTTACCGTTCCTTTCCACGCAGGTGCTGCAAAATACTTTAAGGAAAAGGAAATTGAAGTAGCAACCAAATAATTATTAGGCGGTTGATTTTAAATTGAAATAGCTGCGACTGTAAAGCCGCAGCTATTTTAGTGTGTTTATAGAAAGGTAGGATAAATTTGACTTTGTTTAAGAAAAAGGCAGTTGCGATAGATGCGCCAATGGACGTTGATGCCGTAATGAAAAAATATGACAGAGAATCTAACGTTCGTGTTTGGGAAGGTAAACCCAAGATTTTTGTCAACTGTATTCTTGCGGCTTTTTCTTTGTTCTGCATTTACGTAACGTTTTTTGCGACCTGGCTTGACCATATTCGTTTGGCAAGCTTTGTTGGTTGCATAGTTTTTATTGGTTTTTTGGTGTTCCCCGCACGAAAGGGCACTCAAAAGGTAAATTATATCCCTTGGTATGATTTTATTTTAATGGCTTTGGGTTCGGGCTCATTTTTTTATATCGTTATTTATGCCCAAAAAATCATTAACCAAGGTATTAAATTTGACAATTATCAAATCATAATTGCTGCAATTGGTGTATTGTGCCTTTTAGAGCTTTGCCGCCGCTGTGTTGGTATTCCGATTATTGTGGTTGCGGTTGCATTTATGATTTATGCACTTTTCTGGGGTCTTCAACAGCCCGACTTTATGCGCCGTGTGGTTAAGCTTTTTAGCGGTATTTTCTATACAACCTCTACAGGTGTTTTATCTACACCTATTGCTACCTGTTCAAAATATATTGCAATTTTTATTATTTTCGGTGCTTTTCTTGAAAGAACAGGCATTGCCGACTTCTTTATTAAAATTGCAAATTCGGTTGTTGGCGGATTTTCGGGCGGTCCCGCAAAGGTTGCCGTTGTGGCATCTGCGCTTGAAGGTATGGTTTCAGGCTCGTCAGTTGCTAATACCGTTGGTTCGGGTGCTGTAACTATTCCGCTTATGAAAAAGGCAGGCTATAAACCCGAATTTGCCGCAGCGGCTGAAGCTTCGGCATCCACTGGCGGTCAAATAATGCCCCCTATTATGGGCGCGGCTGCATTCTTAATGGCTGAAAATATGGGCGTTTCTTATAGCAACATTGTTGTACGAGCAATTTTACCCGCTGTGCTTTACTTCCTTGGAGTATTCATTGTGGTACACCTTGAAGCAAAGAAGGAAGGTCTTCGCGGTCTTACAAAGGACGAATTACCCAAATTTTTACCACTTTTAAAACAATCATACTTATTATTACCAATTATTATTTTAATTTCGCTTGTAAGCAGTGGAGCACGCTCAATTGCTTTTGCTGCGGCTGTGGCAATTATTGCGGCTATCGTTGTTGGTATTTTCAATAAGGAAAATCGTATAACACCAAAGCGTATTTTTGAAGCTTTGGCAGCAGGCGGTCAGGGTATGATTACCGTTGCGGTTGCTTGCGGTGTTGCAGGTATTATCGCTGGTATTATTTCTATAACCGGTCTTGCTACACAGCTTATGACCGCTATTGTTGGTCTTGCGGGTAATAACGTAATTATTGCATTGTTTTTAACGATGCTTGCTTGTATAGTTCTTGGTATGGGTGTGCCTACCACTGCAAACTATTGCATTATGGCGGCAACCTGTGCACCAATTCTTATGGAAATGGGTGTTCCCGCAATTGCGGCACACTTCTTCGTGTTCTATTTCGGCATTGTAGCTGACTTAACGCCTCCTGTTGCGTTGGCAGCTTATGCAGGCGCGGCTATTGCACAGGCAAACCCAATGAAAACAGCATTTACTGCAACAAAACTTGCTATTGGTGCATTTATTGTGCCTTACGTATTTGCGCTAAACCCTGCAATGTTGTTTGTAAATACCGTTTGGTATGAGGTTGTGCTTATTTGTATTACCGCAATTATTGGTATGTTTGGCGTATCTGCCGCGCTTGAAGGTTATTTGTTAACTAATATGAAATGGTACGAGCGTATTATTTCAGCGGTTGGCGGTTTACTTCTTATTTACCCCGGTATTATAACCGATAGTATAGGCTTAGGTTTTATTGCAATTGTAATGCTTATTCAAATAATTTCTAAAAAAGCACACAAACAAATTAATGCATAATTAAAAGCATCTCTGCGGAGATGCTTTTAATTTTCTAAAAAAACTTGACAAACAAGAAAATTATGGTATAATATTTTACAGTTAGCAAAGGCTAACTCAATTTTAAAGGATAGGTGAAAATTGATGAAAACCCTTAAAGACGTGAAGGTTGGGCAAACCGCAAGGGTTGTAAGGCTTCACGGTGAAGGCGCGGTAAAACGGCGTATAATGGATATGGGCATTACTAAAGGGGTAGAGGTTTTTGTCCGCAAGGTTGCACCGCTCGGCGATCCTATGGAGCTTGCAGTTCGCGGGTATGAATTATCACTTCGCAAGGCCGATGCTGAAATAATTGAAATTGAATAATTTAAATTTTTTATCTAACGGTTAGCCAAAGCTAACTTATTTGAAAGGAAAGTATAAATGTCTATTAAAATTGCGCTTGTCGGCAACCCAAACAGTGGTAAAACTACACTTTTTAACCTGCTTACAGGGTCTAACCAATACGTTGGTAACTGGCCGGGTGTTACGGTTGAAAAAAAAGAAGGTAAGCTTAAAAAACAAAGCGACGTAATTATTACCGACCTTCCCGGTATATATTCGCTTTCTCCTTACACCTTGGAAGAGGTTGTAGCACGTAATTATTTGGTTTATGAACGTCCCGACGTTATTTTAAACGTTGTTGACGGCACAAACCTTGAACGTAATCTTTACCTTACGACCCAGCTTATCGAGCTTGGCATACCTGTGGTTATTGCTATTAATATGATGGACGTTGTACGTAAAAACGGCGAAAATATCGACACTGCAGTGCTTTCAAAAAGACTTGAATGTAACATTGTGGAAATTTCGGCATTGCGTGGTACGGGTATGGATGAGGTTACGGCTGCTGCAATAGAAGCGGCAAGAGTTAAAAACAAAATTCCACGTCATGTTTTTTGCGGTGACGTTGAACACGCCTTGGCACATATAGAAGAAGCTGCCGTACATAATATGCCTGATGAAAGGCAACGCTGGTATGCGGTTAAAATTTTTGAACGCGACCAGCACGTTTTAAAGGAATTAAGCCTTAATACCGCCGTTTTAAATCATATCGAAGAGGATATTGCTTTTGTTGAAACGCTTATGGATGATGATAGCGAAAGTATTATAACTAACGAAAGATATGAATATATTGCCCGTGTTCTCAGTGGCTGTTACAAGAAAAAGCCCTTAAACCGTTTAAGTGCGTCGGATAAAATTGACCGCATTGTTACAAATCGCTTTTTAGCTTTACCGATTTTTGCAATTGTAATGCTTCTTGTTTATTACATATCAATTGGCTCTATCGGTAACTGGACAGTCGGCTTTATGAACGACACCCTTTTCGGTGAATGGATAATTCCTTGGGTTAGCGATTTGTTAACTAAATGGAACGTGGCTTCTTGGCTTGTAAGCCTCATTGCTGACGGTATAGTGGGCGGTGCAGGTGCTGTGCTTGGCTTTGTTCCGCAAATGGCGATACTATTTTTAATGCTTTCACTTTTAGAGGACTGCGGTTATATGTCCCGCGTTGCCTTTATTATGGATAAGATTTTCAGAAAGTTTGGGCTTTCGGGCAAATCTTTTATACCAATGCTTGTGGCAACGGGCTGTGGTGTACCGGGTATAATGGCAAGCCGTACGATTGAACAGGACCGTGACCGTAAAATGACCATTATGACCACAGGCTTTATACCCTGCGGTGCTAAAATGCCAATAGTTGGTATGATAGCGGGTGCATTGTTCGGCGGTAGTGCGTGGGTTGCGTTGCTTGCGTATTTTGCAGGTATAGGTGCGGTTGTGGTAACAGGCTTAATGCTTAAGAAAACAAAGCTTTTTGCGGGTAACCCTGCACCTTTTGTAATGGAGCTTCCCGCATACCACGCCCCCGTGCTAAAAAACACCTTCCGTTCCACTTGGGATCGCGCGTGGTCATTTGTTAAGCGTGCAGGCACGGTTATCGTTGCGGCTAATATTATAATTTGGTTTTTAAACACCCTTTCGTTTGACGGCGGTATTCACTTCATTACCGAACAAAGCGGCGGCGCTTCGGTGCTTGAAAACATTGGCGGACTTTTTGCTTGGTTATTCAGACCCTTGGGCTTTGGTAATTGGCAGGCAACCGTTGCGACTGTGCTTGGACTTATGGCTAAGGAACAGGTGGTAGGCACCTTCGGTACGCTATCCTCGATGGCAAGCGCTGATTTGGCTATTGAGGGTGACGCCGCAATGTACACTGTTATCGCTAATGAATTTTTTGGCGGTAACGGTTTGGCGGGTATATCTTTTATGCTGTTTAACCTTTTGTGTGCGCCTTGCTTTGCCGCAATGGGCGCTATTAAGCGTGAGATGAATAACTGGCGTTGGTCGGTTGGTACAATTGCTTATATGTGCGTTTTTGCTTATGCAATTTCGCTTATGGTTTATCAGTTCGGCTTATTGTTTATGGGCACACCAAATATTTTTGGCTTAATTGCCGCAACTGCTGTGCTGGTGTTTATGCTTTATATGCTTTTTAGACCTGAAAAAAAGCTTAAAAAATAATGAAAGGGGGGCAACTTTATGCCAACCATAATTGTTGGAAGCATTGTTGCGATAATGTTTATTGCGATAATTGTTAACGAAATTAAAAAGAAAAAATCGGGCAAGGGCGGTTGCAACTGCGGTGGTAATTGTGGTGCCTGCGGTATCAATTGCCCGTCTAAACAAAATAAATAAAAAATTAGCACTCGCATTAATGCGAGTGCTTTCTTTTTTGCCGTCTTGCCTTAAATTGTTCGTATGCAAATTTGAAAATTTCCGCTTTGCTTTCTTTATTGACGCATCTATACATTGTAATCAAATCATATTCACGTCTATTAAGTTGATAATAATCATCAGGTATTTCAATAATTACAGGTGTTTCGGGTATGTCGTCATATAAAAATGTTTTAACGTCAACCTTAAAAAAATCCGCTAAAAGCACCAATTCATCGCCGTTAAAATTTCCTTCACGTTCCATTTGTGAATAGGTGCTTGTTTTCATTCCAAGCAAATTGCCAATATTTTTTTGTGAATATTTGTTTTGTTTTCTTAATTTTTTAACACGCTGATTAATTTTATTCATAAAATCACCCCAAAACTATTATAGGTCAATTTTACCCTAATTTCAATAGGTCATTTTGACATAATATTAAATAGGTGATATTATGAATAGAGTAAAAGAATTAAGAAAAGAACGTGGTTACACACAAATCAAGATGCAACATCTTACAGGTATTGACCAAAGTGATTATTCTAAAATTGAAAATGGTAAAAGATATTTAACCTTCGAACAATGCCGTAAGATTGCCGTTGCACTTAACACGAGTATGGATTATTTGGCAGGATTAACAGATGAAAAGAAACCATATCCAAGAGTGTAGTAAAGGCAATAATTTGGTTTTAATATAAAAAGTAGATACGAATGGTAAATTGGGGTTTATCTAATTTGGAATGATATTGTAAACCAATGGCTCCCTCTGACGAGGGAGTTGTCACGGAGTGACTGAGGGAGAGAAATGTATTAAATATTGTTTTTTAGTCTCTCCCTCCGTCTTTTTGCTACGCAAAAATCCACATCCCTCATCAGATGGAGGCAAGGGTTTGTACAATCTATTTACAACGATAAACTATAATTTGAAAACAAAAAACGAGGTCACGGTTGTGACCTCGTTAATTTTTCAAAATTTCAATTAAGCCTTGTTAACTGAACCGAAAAGTTCCATCTTTTCTTTAACGGTTGCTTTAATTGCTTCAAAGCCAGGAGCTAAAAGCTTTCTGGGGTCGAAGCCCTTGCCGCTTAAGTCCTTACCAGCTTCCACGTATTCACGTGTTGCAGCAGCAAATGCTAACTGACATTCGGTGTTAACGTTAATCTTAGAAACGCCAAGAGAAATAGCCTTTTGAATCATATCAGCGGGGATACCTGTACCACCGTGAAGAACTAAAGGCATATCGCCTGTGAGCTGTTGGATAGCGTCGAGTGTATCAAAGCTTAAACCTGCCCAGTTTTCAGGATATTTACCGTGGATGTTACCAATACCCGCTGCAAGCATTGTAATGCCTAAATCAGCAATCATTTTGCATTCATTGGGGTCAGCACATTCGCCTGCGCCTACAACACCGTCTTCTTCACCGCCGATAGAGCCAACTTCAGCTTCTAAAGAAAGGCCAAGCTCGTCACAGGTTGCAACCAATTCCTTAGTTTTTGCAATGTTTTCTTCGATGGGGTAGTGCGAACCGTCAAACATAACAGATGAGAAACCAGCTTCAATGCACTTTTTAGCGCCCTCATAGCTACCGTGGTCAAGGTGAAGAGCAACAGGAACAGTAATACCAAGCTCATCAATCATACCGTTAACCATACCAACAATGGTCTTGTAACCACACATATATTTACCAGCGCCTTCAGAAACGCCAAGGATAACGGGAGAGTTAAGCTCCTGAGCGGTTAAAAGAATGGCCTTTGTCCATTCAAGGTTGTTGATGTTGAATTGACCAACAGCATATTTGCCTGCTTTTGCTTTTTGAAGCATATCTTTTGCGGATACTAACATTTTTTATTCCTCCGTTTAATTTTTTACCTTACTATTGTATACTAAAAGCTTGTTAAAATCAAGCGTTATATTGACTAAATTTTAACAAGCTTTATAATTTTTTTCGTTTATTATTTATCCTCGTCCTCTAAAACCTTTTCAGGTGGAAGCTCCAAAAGCTCGGGATTAGCTAAATAACGCTTAAGGGTTTTAAATGCCAAGGCAAAATAACTGCCCGAACAAACACGTTCGTCCATAACAACACCAATTGGAAGCGAACGAACAAAGGTGATTTCATCGCCCTTGCGTTTTGGTACTTCACGCAAATTGCCCATTGCCATAAATACGCTGGTTGTACCAAATTCATAGCAGTGGTGATAAATGTGGTTAGTGCGGATAGATGCTAGATTGGTGATACCCATACTCATATGGAAGGGTGACATATCAATAACAAATTTAGGTAATAGGCCGTGCTTATCCATCCATTTAAGCACCTTAACACCAACGGTTAAAAGACCGGGTACGCTTAAAAGGAACTTGATAATTTTTTCAGTACCGTTATTTTCGGGGTTTTCGCGGTTTTCTTCAACGTATTTGTTAATAACGTTGTTAACGTCAAAAATGGTTTGAGTTTTATCAAAATACATTTTAGACATAGTGCCGTTGCTATCCTCACCCGACTTTAAAACAACCATACCAATGGCAATTTCGTTACGGGTGTAAACCTTTTTATTAACAATAAAGCGGTTAAGTTGGGGGTGCTCGGCCATAGTGCGAATATATGCAGCAATAACAAGGGCAAGGTGGCTTATTCTAATACCTTCCTTGCGCTTTTTGTTTATGTATTCTTGCATAGGCTCATAAGGAATATCGATAGTAATCATATTCATCGAGTCAACGCGTTTGTCCATAATATGCGCCGCAACCCTGTACATCGGGTCGGTATTGCGAAGTCGTTTTCCGTCTGCTCTCATAAAATACCTCTTTGTCAAATTTATGAATAAATTGTAAAATAATGATACCACAAACTATTAAAAACCGCAACATTTTTTTAAAATCTTAAGAATTAAAACTACTTGTTAAATTAATATATATATGGTATACTTATTATGTATGAATTTTTCGTTGAAATTTTTCCATAATAAATATGGGTGATTTTAATGAGTGATAATAATTCTTTAAAAAACGAAAAAAGCGAAGAAATAAAGGAATTTGGGGCGGTGGTGGCGTCCGACGGTAAGCATAAAATTTACTGCCTTACCATTATTGGTGAAATTGAAGGCCACACCGTTTTAGCGGAGAATAGCAAATCGACAAAGTACGAGCACATTATACCGCAGCTTGTTGCGGTAGAGGAATCGCAGGAAATTGAAGGTCTTTTGGTAATACTTAATACCATTGGCGGTGATGTTGAAGCGGGTCTTGCCATTGCCGAGCTTATTTCAGGTATGAAAAAGCCCACCGCATCCTTTGTGCTTGGCGGCGGTCATTCAATCGGTGTTCCGCTTGCAGTATCGGCAAAGCGGTCGTATATTGCACCATCGGCAACTATGACAGTACATCCTGTAAGAAGTAATGGGCTTTTTATTGGTGTACCTCAAATGCTTAACCATTTTCAGCGTATGCAAAAGCGCATAACTGAATTTGTTTGTCGCAATTCAAAAATTAATGAGGATACCTTTACTAACCTTATGATGAACACGGGTGAAATGGTGACCGACGTAGGTAGCGTTTTATCGGGTGAAAAAGCGGTAGAGCTTGGACTGATTGATAAGGTCGGTAATCTTTCCGAGGTTATTGAAGGACTTTACGAATTAATCGAAAAAAACGGCTGATCTTTCAGCCTTACATATCTAAATATTAAGGAGAAGATTTTTTTGGCAACTAAAAAAAGGAAGTATACAAAACGCAAAACTCAAAAACAAACTAAGCAAAACCAAGCTGCACAGCGTCAGCTTTATTCGGTAATTGGCTTTGCAGTTGCAATATTTTTACTTTGCGTTGTATTTATAAAGGGCGAAAACGTTTGGCTTTGGTTACATAATTTTGTTTTCGGTCTTTTCGGTGTTACAGCTTATGCAGTACCCTTTTTTGTAGGTATTGTATCGGTATTTGTTTCTATGGAAAAATTAACCAATACCACCATTGCAAAGCTCGTTGAGGGTGGGGTGTTAATCGCGTTTATAGGGGCTGCTATCGATATTTTTTCAAAGCATACCGATATTAGCTTTTGGTTACATTTAGGTAAAGCTTACACAAATGGTATTGCCCTTAAAAGCGGCGGCTTTGTAGGTGCGCTTATTGGTCAGCCTATTTACCTTTTATTTGGTAAAACAGGTGCCGCTATAACCGTAATTTTGCTTATGTTTGTGCTTTTAATGATACTTACAGGCACAACCCTTATAAGTCTTTTCAAAATGCTTAAAAAGCCTGCAAAGGCTGTTGCTGAGCAGGCACAAAGTGCATATCAAAAGAATGATGATAAGGATATTAAGGTGGTTAAGGGCTTTAACGTTGACGTACCTGTTGACGGCAGTATTAAGGAACGCCAAAAGGAACAAAATGAATTGCCCCTTAAAAGCAAGCGACTTATTCGCGCTTATAAGGACGAAAGCGAGCCTGAAGCAAATAATGCCGCTATTATAGTTCAGCCTGAGGGTGCTGAGGACAAGGCGGAAATGGATACCGCTTTACAGGCAGCTAAGGTGGAAGATGAAAAAATTGTTATTGATATGAAGGCTGAAACCGAAATATTTACCGAAGAGGTTAAGGAAAACCTTGAATCCGCTACCGATAGGGGCTACGTTTATCCTCCTACTACTCTTTTAAAGGAAACCCGTGGTACAAGTGCCTTAATTGCCGAGGATAATTCCGACACAGCCGAGCATCTTGTTAGAACACTTCGCAGCTTCGGTGTTGAAACACGAATTGTTGACATTAGTCGCGGTCCTACCGTTACCCGTTACGAATTACAGCCCTGTGCAGGTGTTAAAATTAGCAAAATCACCGCTTTGGCTGACGATATTGCCCTTAATTTAGCGGCAGGCAACGTGCGTATTGAAGCGCCTATCCCAAATAAAGCCGCCGTTGGTATTGAAGTGCCTAATAAGGAAAAGCGCGCTGTTGGTATTCGCGAAATTTTAGAAGCGCCCGAATTTACATCGGCAAAATCTAAATTGACTGTTGCACTCGGTAAGGATATTACAGGCAACATTATTACAACCGATATTGCAAAAATGCCTCACGGTCTTATTGCGGGTGCTACAGGCTCGGGTAAATCGGTTTGCACAAACTCAATTATCATAAGTTTGCTTTATAAGAACACACCCGACGAATTAAAGCTTTTGCTTATCGACCCAAAAACCGTTGAGTTTGAGCCTTATAACGGTATTCCTCACCTTATGGTACCTGTTGTTACCGACCCTAGAAAAGCCGCAGGCGCTCTCGGTTGGGCTGTTGGCGAAATGGAAAAGCGTTATAAAATGCTTTCCGACCGCAAGGTAAGAAATATTGAAGAATATAACGAAGCGGTCGAGGGTCTTGTTGACGAGCCCGAGGTTGAAAAAATGCCGTATATCGTTATAATGATAGACGAATTTGCCGATTTAATGCAAACTGCTTCTAAAGAAGTAGAAGACCATATTGCACGCTTGGCCGCTAAGGCCCGTGCCGCAGGCATACATATGATTTTGGCAACCCAACGCCCATCTGTTGACGTTATTACAGGTGTTATTAAGGCTAATATTCCAACCCGAATTGCACTTACTACCTCCTCACAAATTGATAGCCGTACAATTATTGACCAAGCAGGCGCTGAAAAGCTTCTAGGCCGTGGTGATATGCTGTTTAACCCTGTTGGCACCTCAAAGCCAAGCCGTTTACAAGGTTGTTTTGTAAGTAACGAGGAAATTAAAGCCGTTGTTGATTTTGTTAAGGGTGACCGTGCCGCCGCTTATAACGAAGACGTTATGAATGAAATTGAACGACAGGCGGCAATTGAAAAGAAACAGCGTACAGGTGTTGAGGAGGACGGTCCCGACGAAGACCCAATGCTTAAGGATGCTATCCGTGTAGTTGTGGAAAACGGTCTTGCTTCAACCTCACTTTTACAGCGCAAGTTAAAGCTTGGTTATGCTCGTGCCGCACGTATCATTGATGAAATGGAGCAGCGTGGTATAGTTGGTGGTTACGAGGGCTCGAAGCCACGCAAGGTGCTTATCACTTCCGAACAGCTAATGGAAATGGAAGCCGCAGGTAAGGACGAAGTATGACCCGTAAGGCTGAAATACGAAAAATAATTACAGTGATAACAGCGGTGCTTTGCATCGTTGTTTTCACTGTTTTACTGTTTTACGCCCGTGACCCATCGCTGTTTTCGGGTCAGAATTCAGGCGGGAAAGTTAATTTCGAGGACGATTTCATTAAGTTTATGGACGTTTCGCAGGGTGATGGCGCAATAATTTACAGCGACGGCTACTGTGCGGTTATAGATGCGGGCGAAGCGGTAGCGGCAAAGGCCGTTTTGGCTGATTTAAATCGCCTTAACGTAAAGCAAATTGATATGCTTATTGCATCACATTATCATACCGACCACATAGGCTCATTCGAAGCAATCGCGGCTAAATACCCAATAAAAAATATGCTTGGTCCCGAAATTACCAAATACAATATTAAATCCGCCAAAAACGCTAAAGAAAGTGTGTTAAAGCAGGGCGGCAGCTTTTACGAGGGGATTTATGGGCTTAATTTTACCCTTGGCGAATTTGAAATTACGATTTTGGGTTATTATAACTGTAATGACGAAAACGACCGTTCACTTTACCTTATGGCCGAAATTGACGGTGTAAAGTTTTTATTTACGGGCGACGGTGAACGCTTGGCGGAAGAGGAATTGATTAATCGCACAAGGGATATCGACTGTGACGTATTAAAGGTTGCTCACCACGGCAGTAGGGGCGGCACGGGTTATCAGTTTTTACAGTACGCGAAGCCCGAATATGCCGTTGTTTCATCGGGTGCGGGTAACGAATACGGTCACCCGCATATTGAAACCATGAAAGCACTCGAAAACATTAATGCAAAAATTTACCGCACCGATACAAAGGGCGATATTACCTTTTATGTCGATGACGGCGAAATAGAAATTAAAACCGAAAAATAGGTGATTATTATTAACATTATTGAAAAATTAACACAGGAATTTTCGCTTAAAACTTATCAGGTGGAAAACACGGTAAAGCTTATTGACGAGGGCAATACCATACCCTTTATCGCCCGTTACCGTAAGGAAGCCCACGGCTCACTTGACGACCAGGTTTTGCGTGAATTATCTGAAAGGCTTAACTATCTTCGCAATATGGACGAAACCCGTGAAAAGATTAAGGCTTCTATTGAAGAACAGGGCGCATTAACCGACGAGCTTATGGCGGCAATTGACGCGGCGCAAACCTTAACCGAGCTTGACGATATTTATAGACCCTATAAGAAAAAGCGCAAAACAAGGGCAAGTGTTGCTAAGGAAAAGGGACTTGAGCCCTTGGCTGATATTATTTACGAGCAAGCCCCAGACTGCAAATTGCCCATTGAAATGGCGGCCGATTTCATTAATGCTGAATTAGGTGTTGAAACCGCCGAAGACGCTTTGCAGGGCGCAATGGATATTATTGCTGAAAAAATTTCGGACGATGCCGATATTAGAAAGCGTATGCGCTTTGTTTGTATGGCGCACGGTATTTTAAATGTTAAAGGTGCAAAGGATGACCTTGATGTTTATGAAATGTACAAGGAATATAGCGAAGCTCTTTCAAAAATTGCCGACCATAGAATTTTGGCAATAAACCGTGGAGAAAAAGAAGAATTTTTAAAGGTTTCGATTGATTTTGACGAAGCAAAAGCAATGTTTATAATTGCCAAAAATCATATTAAAGAGGGTAGCCCTGCAACCGAAACTGTGGTTGCCGCCGCAAAGGATGCTTACAGCCGTCTTATTTTCCCGTCTATTGAACGCGAAATTAGAAGCGAGCTTACTGACCGTGCATCCACCTCGGCAATTAAGGTTTTCTCCACTAATTTACAGCAATTATTAATGCAACCACCTGTAAATGATAAGGTTGTCTTAGGGTTAGACCCAGGCTATCGCACAGGCTGTAAGGTTGCGGTTGTTGACGGTACGGGTAAGGTGCTTGACACGGGTGTTATTTATCCCGCACCGCCAAAGAGTGATATAGAAAACGCTAAAATTATTGTAAAAGCCCTTGTTAAAAAGCACGGTGTTCAGGTGTTTGCCATCGGTAACGGTACCGCAAGTCACGAAACCGAAGTTTTTGCCGCCGACGTTATTAAGGAGCTTAACGACGGGCTTTCATATATGGTGGTTAGCGAAGCGGGTGCAAGTGTTTATTCGGCTTCAAAATTAGCGGCTGAGGAATTCCCCGATTATGACGTATCGCTTCGCAGTGCTGTGTCTATTGCAAGACGACTTCAAGACCCACTTGCCGAGCTTGTTAAAATCGACCCCAAGGCAATTGGTGTTGGTCAATACCAGCACGATATGCCCCAAAATCAGCTTAACAGCGCACTTGACGGTGTTGTTGAAGACTGCGTTAACTCAGTTGGTGTTGATTTAAATACCGCTTCGGTTCAGCTTTTGGCTCGTGTTTCGGGTCTTGGTCCTTCAGTTGCAAAGAACGTGGTTGCTTACCGTGAGGAAAACGGTCGTTTTACTAACCGCAGTCAGCTTAAAAAGGTTGCAAAGCTTGGTCCTAAGGCGTATGAACAATGCGCGGGCTTTTTGCGTATTACCGACGGTAAAAACCCGCTTGATAATACCTCGGTTCACCCCGAAAGCTATGAGGCGGCTGAGAAGCTTATTAAGATTTGTGATTATACTGATAAAGACCTTAAAAACGGTGCGCTTACCAACTTATCCGAAAAGGTAAATGAAAAGGGTGTAAGCGCAGTTGCAGCCGAAATTGGTGTGGGCGAGCCAACACTTTTAGATATTGTAAAAGAGCTTGAACGTCCCGGCCGTGACCCTCGTGACGAATTACCCGCACCGCTTTTACGTACCGATATTATGTCTATGGAAGACCTTAAAGCAGGTATGGAGCTTACAGGTACCGTCCGTAACGTTATCGACTTTGGCGCGTTTGTGGACATTGGTGTTCACCAAGACGGACTTGTTCATATTTCCCATATTACCAACCGCTTTATTAAGCACCCAAGTGAAGTATTAAAGGTTGGTGATATTGTTAAGGTTTGGGTTTTATCGGTTGACGTTAATAAAAAACGCATTTCACTTACAATGCGAAAGGATAAATTAAATGAAGCAAAATAATTTAAAGGGCAGTTTAATTCTTGCCCTTGCGGCACTTATTTGGGGTATGGCATTTGTAGCACAAAACCAAATTAGCGACACGGTACCGACCTTTACAATTAATGCTTTAAGGTCATACATTGCAGCAATTTTCTTATTTGTTTTTTGGAAGGTTACAAACATAAAAACTAAAGCAAAATTTTTACCAACTGACAAGGTAGGCAAAAAGAAATATTTTGCTGCGGCTTTAATGTGCGGTGGCTTTTTAGCCGTCGCAATGAATTTACAGCAGTTTGGCATTGCGCTTTATCCAAAGAGTGCACCCGCCGAAACTCACGCAGGCTTTTTAACCGTTTTATACGTAATTTTGGTGCCGATTTTTTCGGTGGCGCTTCGCAAAAAAGTTCCGTTTTTTGTGTGGTGCGGCGGTATATTGGCAACAATCGGCATTTATCTTTTGTGCCTTGCAAACGGGCTGGACGCTTTCTACTTTGCGGACATTATCGTTTTTTGTTGTGCAATTGCCTTTGCACTTCAAATCTTGGCGGTTGATAAATACGTTGGCCTTACAGGTGGGGTTAAGCTTTCTATAATGCAATTCTTTGTGGTTGGTGTGATTTCCACTATATGCGCCTTAATTTTTGACCTTAAAACCTTGTCAATGTCGGCTTTACTTGACGGTGCATTACCGATTTTATATCTTGGTATAATGTCAAGCGGTATAGCGTATACGCTTCAAATTGTCGGTCAAAAATATGCCGAGCCATCGGTTGCGTCAATTGTTATGAGCTTTGAAAGTGTGTTTGCGGTTTTGGGTGGTGTGATTTTTTCACATTCCACATTATCACCGAACGAAATTATCGGTTGTATTGTAATGTTTGCGGCAATAATTATTGCACAGCTACCCGAATTTAAAAAGAATAAAGAATAACAAAAGCACCAAATTTAGACTTCTTGACAGATTGGTTTTAATATGTTATACTGATTGTTGGATGTGAATTTTTATGGATTCATTACAGCTTATTGAAATGTTAGAGCTTAGCCCAATAATTTCAGCCGTGCACGATGCACAGTTTAATGATGCACTTGCGTCCCCTTGTGAAATTGTATTTTTGCTTGAGGGTGACGTTATGACAGTGGGCGAAAAAATTGCCGCCGCGCATAAAAACGAAAAGCTTTTGTTTGTGCATATCGATTTAATGAAGGGCATCGGCAAGGACAAATGTGGTGTTCAGTTCTTGGCAAATTTAGGGGCTGACGGTATAATTTCCACCCGTGCGCTTTTAATTAAAAACGCTAAAGAAATTGGCATCTTAGCTGTTCAGCGTTATTTTGCGCTTGACAGTCAGGGGCTTGAAAGCATTAGGGAAATGATTGTTTCTGCCAAGCCTGACCTTGTTGAAATTATGCCGGGCGTAATTGAAAAGGTTATTAAAAAGTTTGCAAACGATAAAATACCCGTAATTGCAGGCGGTCTTTTAGAAACAAAGGCAGAGGTTACCGCGGCTTTAAATAGCGGTGCCTTGGCGGTTTCTACAGGCAAGAAGGAATTATGGTATATTTAGCTTAAAATTTAATATTTTTCCAAGAGATTAAGAGAAACGGAATAAATAAGACGGCTTTTGTCGCCTTGTTTTTCTGTTTCTCTTTTTTTATTTTAAAAAAGGAGAGTTAAAAAATGAATTACGACATTATTATTGCAGGTGGCGGTGTTATCGGCGGTATGGTAGCGCGTGAGCTTTCAAAGTACAAGCTTTCGGTTTGTGTTTTAGAAAAGCAAAGTGACGTGGCTATTGGTGCGTCAAAGGCTAACAGCGGTATTATTCACGGCGGTTACGACCCCGAGCCAAACACCCTAAAGGCTAAAATGAACAGTCGTGGTGTTGACCTTTTATATAAGGTCGCAAAGGAGCTTAACGTGCCATTTAAGCAAAACGGCTCGATGATTTGCGCTTTTGGTAAAGAAGAGGAAGCCGAGGTTTTCAACCTTTTTGAACGCGGTCGTGAAAACGGAATTGAGGAAATGCGCATTATAACAGGAGATGAAGCTCGTGAAATCGAGCCTGCATTATCTGAAGACGTAAGCCTTGTTTTATATGTTCCCACAGCGGGTATTATTTGTCCTTATAAGCTTACAATTGCGGCGATTGGTAACGCTATGGACAACGGTGTAGAGCTCATCCGTAATTTTGAAATTTGTGATATTGGGAAAACCGACAGTGGATTTGTGGTCAAATCGACTAACGGTGAGGAAGTCACCGCAAAATATTTAATAAACTGTGCAGGCTGTAGCAGCGATAAGGTTGCAAAAATGGCTGGCGACGGCGAATTTGAAATTATCCCCCGCGCAGGTGAATATCTCCTTTTGGATAAAGCCGAAGGCAGTACTGTTTCCCACACAATTTTCCAAGTACCCTCTGCTAACGGTAAGGGTATTCTTGTTACGCCTACTGCTGACGGCAACCTGCTTACAGGTCCTACTGCAGCAGTGGTTGAAAGCGCTGATAATAACGAAATTACACCCGAAGGTATTAGAACTGTTATTAACCTTGCAAAACGCAGTGTGCCTGAAATTCAGTTTTCAAAGGTTATTACCTCATTTGCGGGGGTTCGTTCTTCTGAAAAGGACGGCGACTTTATAATCGAAGCATCTAAAAAGGTCGAGGGTCTTGTAAACGTTGCGGCTATTGACTCTCCCGGTCTTACCTCTTGTGTAGCCATTGCTGAATATGTTACAGTTATTTTAAAGGGTATAGGTGTTACATTAACCCAAAAAGAAAACTGGAACGGTCACCGTGCTGATATGGAAGCTTTTAATCATATGAGTGATGAGAAAAAGGACGAATTTATAAAACAAAACCCCGCTTACGGTAAAATTGTTTGCCGTTGCGAAGGTATTACCGAGGGTGAAATTCGCGCGGCAGTAAGACAAAATCCCAAAGCGCTTGATATGGATGCTGTTAAGCGACGTACCCGTTCAGGTATGGGTAGATGTCAGGGTGGTTTTTGCTCACCATATGTTATGCGTATAATTGCCGAAGAAAACGGAATTAAAATGGAAGACGTAACCAAAAAGGGCGGCGCTTCAAAAATGCTTGTTGGGAGGATATAAATAATGCTTAAATGTGATATTGCAATAATTGGCGGCGGTCCTGCAGGCATGGCGGCGGCTTGTGCTGCTTATGATGCGGGCGTAAAGGATGTAATTATTTTCGACCGCGAAGATGAAATGGGCGGCATTTTAAGACAGTGTATACATAACGGCTTCGGTCTTCATAAGCTTGGAAAAGAGCTTACAGGTCCTGAATATGCCGCTGTTTATGCTGATATGGTAAAGGAACGTGGCATTAAGGTTTATACCAACACTACAGTTTTAAAGTTGTCTAATGATAAGGTTATAACCGCAACCAACACCGAAGGTATTTTAAAGGTTAAGGCAATTTCTGTTATTCTTGCAATGGGTTGCCGTGAACGTAGCCGCGGCGCACTTAATATTTGCGGTACACGTCCTGCAGGTATTTACAGCGCAGGTACAGCCCAAAAGCTTATTAACTGCGAAGGCTATATGGTGGGCAAAAAGGTTGTAATTCTCGGCTCGGGTGATATTGGTCTTATTATGGCACGCCGTATGTCACTCGAGGGCGCAAAGGTTGAAGCCGTTTGTGAAATTATGTCTTATTCGGGCGGTTTAACCCGTAATATTGTTCAGTGCCTTGAGGACTATAACATTCCGCTTTATCTTTCAACAACTGTTGCTGAAATTCACGGACGTGAGCGTTTAGAGGGTGTAACCATTGCCGAGGTTGACGCTAACCGTCAGCCCATTGAAAGCACCAAGCGTTATATTCCTTGCGATACCTTACTTTTATCCTGCGGTCTTATTCCCGAAAATGAATTAACCACAGGTGCAGGTATAGAAATTGACCATATCACCTCTGGCGCGGTGGTTGACCAAAATCGCCAAACCGAAATTGAGGGTGTGTTTGCTTGCGGTAACGTGCTTCAGGTACACGACCTTGTTGACTACGTTTCGGATGAAGCTGAAATCGCAGGTAAGGGCGCGGCAGAATACGTTATGGGCAAAAGCACAAAGGGTGAGGTTATTATCACAAAGTCAGGTAATGGTGTTCGTTACGTATTGCCCCAACGCATTGTTAAGAATGATGAGGGTGTTTCGCTTTTCCTTCGTGTAACCAAGCCCTTTGGTAAGGTAAAATTTACCGTTAAATCGGGCAATGAAGTTTTGGTAACTGCAATTCGTATAAAAGCCGCCCCCGGTGAAATGGAAAAATTAACCGTTAAGGCTGATAAAATGGCTATTGCTAAAAATGAAATTACCGTCGAATTGGAGGAAGTATAATGAAACGTGAACTTACTTGTATAATTTGCCCCCGTGGTTGCGGTCTTACTGTCCAAATTAATGGTGATAATGTGACAGTTACAGGTAACGGTTGTCCCAAGGGTGTGCAGTACGGAATTGACGAATGTACAAACCCCACCCGTACAGTCACCTCTATTGTGCGTGTCGCAAACCGTATTGACACTATGGTAAGTGTTAAAACCGAAAGTCCCATACCTAAAGGCAACATTTTTGACCTTATGGAAATTATCCGCAAAAAAGAAGTTAACGCACCTATTGAAATTGGCGACGTAATATGCGATAATGTTTTTGGTACAAAAGTAATTGCAACAAAGCAGGTGAAGTAATGGATATAAACCAAACTGTAAAACAGGTAAAGCTGTTTCTGTTTGATATGGACGGCACACTTTATTTGGGTGACCAACTTTACGATTTTACAATTGAGCTTTTAAACACTATTAAAAAAAATGGCTCAAGATATATGTTTATGACGAATAATTCCTCCAAAAGTGTTAATGCATATATTGAAAAGCTTGATAAATTAGGCATTAAAGCCACTAAAGAGGATTTTATAACCTCTTCACAGGCAACTGCCTTTTACCTTAAAAAGCACCATAAAAACGCTACACTTTACGTTTGCGGTACACAGTCGCTAAAGGACGAGCTGATTAGTGAAGGCTTTAAGATTAGTGAAAATTTGGACGAGGTTCAGTGCATTGTAATGGGCTTTGATACCGAGCTTACCTTTAAAAAGCTACACGATATTTCGTTTATGCTTTGCACAAGGGAATTGCCCTATATTGCAACTAATCCCGATTACGTTTGTCCTACTGAATTTGGTTCAGTGCCTGACTGCGGCAGTGTTTGCGATATGATTTTTAACGCAACAGGCAAACGCCCCATAGTAATTGGTAAGCCCGAAGCATTAATGCCACAGCTTGCAATGGAAATGGCGGGTGTTTCTAAGGCGCAAACCGCCGTTATTGGTGATAGAATTTATACTGACATTAAAAGCGGCATAAATGCAGGTGCTGTTACCGTTTTGGTTATGAGCGGTGAAACTACCTACGAAGTGCTCGAAAAATCGGCTGATAAGCCTGATGTTGTATTGGAAGATGCAGGACTTATGATACCAATGATTAAGGATTAATTACACAAAAAGCACCCAACGAAAGTTGAGTGCTTTTACTATTTAACTTCGGCGTTTTTAATTGCGTAATCTAAAAGAATGTTTATAAGTTCATTGCGTGAACGATTGGTATTTTCTGAAAGTTCGTCAAGTTTTTCTACAGTTTTATCCTTGATTCTAATAGAAAAAGTTTTAAATCCATCCTCGCCTTTGAGGGATTTCTTGTTGATTATAAGTTTTTCTTCCATAATATTATTCACCTCAATATTATTATGACTTGATTTATGTTATAAATATATGTTATAATTTATAACATAATAGGTTTGAAAAAATATAAAGGTGATTATATGAATAAGATAAATGAACGTGTAAGAAAAATCAGAAAGCAAGCCAAATACAGTCAAGCCATGCTTGGAAAAATGCTTAATTTAAAAACAAGCACATATTCACAAAAAGAACGTGAAGGTAAATTAAGCTGAGAAGAATTGCTGATATTAGCCGATATTTTTAAGGTTGACGTACGAAAATTTTTGTATGATGATATAGCGGATGAAATAAAACCGTACGTAATTATCCCTGACGAGTATTATATGTTAAATGACCGCGAAGGTCATATAATAACAATGTATCGAAACGTGTCAAAACAAAAGCAAAAGGAAATATTTGCATTTGTGTTTAATACATTTAAAATGAAGCATCATTTCAAATTATAGTTTATCGATTGGTTGAATTGATATATTTTTGGCTCCCTCTGACGAGGGAACTGTTGAGCGTTAGCGAAACTGAGGGAGAGAAAAATATTTGATTTGCTGTATTTTTATTTTCTCCCTCCGTCTTTTTGCTCCGAAAAATCCACCTCTCGCACTGCGGTGCTCGGTCCCTCCGCGGCTATAACAGTCCACCGGACTGTTATTCACTACCGCGTCGCTCGCTACGCTAACCTCATCAGATGGAGGCATTGGTTTGTACAATCAATTCAGCCCCATAAACCCCAATTTTATTCTATAAAAGAATCAAATCCTTTGGGCTTTTAGTTAAATTTTCACATCCGTTATCATTAACACAAACAACGTCCTCTATTCTTACCCCGAATTCATTTTCAAGGTAAATTCCAGGCTCAACCGAAAGCACCATACCGCTTTGAAGCTTGGTGGTATCCCTTAAATTAAACGACGGTGATTCGTGCACTTCAATACCCAGGCTGTGACCAAGCCCGTGGCCGAAGCAGCCCTTAAACCCTGCATTATCAATAATATTACGGGCAACTGCATCAATTTCCTTACAAACTGCACCTGCTTTGATTTGCTTTAACGCTTCAAGCTGTGCCTTAAGCACGGTATCATAAACAAGCCGTTGTTTATCCGAAACATCACCAAGCGCTATTGTACGTGTCATGTCAGCGCAATAACCGTTATACCTTGCGCCAAAATCCATTGTTATAAAATCACCGTTTTTTAGTTGTCGTTCACCAGGTGTGCCATGCGGTAAGGAGGAATTTTCACCGCTTACCACGATAAAATCAAAAGCAATGCCGTCACTTCCGCGTTTACGCATATAAAATTCCAATTCCAAGGCAATTGCCTTTTCGGTTTTGCCTTGACGAATATAGTCCAAAATATATTCAAAGCCGTCATCAGTCAATGCCTGTGCCTGACGCATAAAGGCAAGTTCTTCATCACTTTTAATCGCACGAAGTGAATATAAATAATCCTCTTTTTCTTTGTTATCGCTAATTTCAAAACCGTTTAAATTCTTTTTAAGAGACAAAAATTCATTTAAAGAAAGTGTTCGTGTTTCGGTGTAAACATTTTTAATGTTTTGGCCTTTTAAAATATCGCTAATTTGCTGCCAAAGCTTATCGCTTAAAATAACGTTACAGCTTTTTACAACCCTTTTAGCCTTTTCATAATAGCGAAAATCTATAATAAAATCAGCACTGTTTGGGGTTATAACCACAACCCCCGCCGATGATTTAAACCCCGTTAAGTAAAAGCGGTTTGGACCGTAATAAACAATAAATGCCTCATTATTTTTTAAGTTTTTTTGAAGCTTTTCTATTCTTTTTATCATTTTACTTCTCCTTTAAAATAGTGATAACATTTTTCGACAAAAACATTAATACTAAAAGATTTATAATAACTAAAACACCGTTTAAAAACTCGGCTGTTTGCCAAATAAAATTTGCCGATAGCACCGCGCCCACCACACAAAAAAGCGGGTAACTTAAAATAAAAACTTTTTTACCGAAATTTCCATATAAAAATTCGCTAAAGCTTATGCCGTAGGTTGCCCAACCAATAACGCTTGATATACCAAAAAGCAATAATAAACCGCTTAAAATATAGCCTGAAGCATTACCGTAAAGGGTCGAAAGTGCCGATATTGTAAGGTGGGATGCTGGTGCTTTATTATAGTCTATAATAACCCCGCTTGTTAAAATTGTCAATGCTGTTAAAGTGCATAAAAGTATTGTATCAATAAACACCTCGAAAATTCCGTAAAGGCTTTGCAAAAAAGGCTTAGCACACAAAACCTGTGAATGTGCAATTGCCGCTGTGCCTACCCCCGCTTCGTTTGAAAAAATACCCTTTGATGCACCAACCGACACCACCTTTAATATACTGCCTATTGCCCCGCCCGTAACCGCTTTGGGCGAAAAAGCACCTATAAAAATACTTTTAATAGCAAGTGGTATTTGGTTATAATTTTTAAAAATCACACCAAGGCATAAAAGTATATAAGCAACTGCCATAAAGGGCAAAAGCTTAGTTAAAAAATCGGCAATTTTTTGTGCACCGCCGTATATTATAACAAGCACTGCAATAGCCGATAATACCCCGATTAAAAAGCGAATGTCAAGCCTATTTGAAACCCCCGATACCGCTGAATTTATCTGCGTCATATTACCACAAAAAAAGGTTGCAAAAAAACCGATAAAAGCAAATATAAAGCTTATAAATCTAAGTTTTTTCGGCATTGCATTATTAATATAAATATGCGGTCCGCCCGTAAAATTTCCACCCTTTTTACTGCGGTAAAAAACGCCTAAAGCAATTTCGGCCGACTTTATAACCATACTAAAAAAAGCACTGACCCACATCCAAAAAACCGCCCCTGCACCACCTGTGGATAACGCCGCCGCTACCCCCACGATATTACCCGTGCCAAGTGCCGCCGAAAGCGAATTGCACATTGCCGAAAAGCTGCTTATTCCCCTACCCTTTTCACCCTTAAGCGCAATAAAAGATTTAGAGAAATATTTAAGCTGAAAAAAGCCTGTTTTAAGGGTAAAATATCCACCCACAAGCACTGTTAAACAAAACGGAAAAGCACCCGATATAAGTGTAAGCATAAAATTGACCAAATTAACCACCGCAACATTTTATGAATAATTTGAAAAATTTATGTTTTCTATTGTCTTTTTTATTCTAATATATTATAATAATTTATATATAACTATTTAAGGGGTGAAGTAATGATATATCTTGATAATTCAGCCACAACAAAACCTTGTAAAAAAGCGGTTGATTTTTTAAATAATGCCTTAATGAAAAATTGGGGTAACCCGTCGTCCTTACATATTTTAGGTATGAACGCTGAAGATATTGTCAATACTTCACGCAAGGCGGTTGCGAAAACACTGAACGCTCGAGAAAGTGAAATTATTTTCACATCCTGCGGTAGCGAAGCTAACAATATGGCATTTATGTCGGCACTTTACCGCAAAAATCGCGGTAACCGCATTATTACCACCGCAATTGAGCACCCATCGGTTTTAGAGGCTGCAAAGCGTATGGAGGAATTAGGCTTTGAGGTTATTTATTTAAAACCAAACCAAAACGGTGTTATTTCACTTGACAATTTAAAAAACGCCTTAAACAATAAAACCCTGCTTGTAAGCATCATGATGGTTAATAACGAAATTGGTACTATTCAGCCAATTGAGGAAGCTGTAAAGCTTACAAAAGCAGCTGCTCCCTTTTCTTATTTTCATACCGATGCGGTACAAGCCTATGGCAAAATGCCGATTAACGTCCAAAAACTTGGTGTTGATATGCTTACCGCCAGCGGTCATAAAATACACGCTCCAAAAGGTATTGGCTTTTTGTATAAAAACCCAAAATGCCATATCGAACCTTTTATTGTGGGTGGCGGGCAGGAAAAAGGTATGCGTTCGGGTACCGAATGTGTCCCACTTATTGCAGCACTTCACGGCGCTGTTGAGGAACTACCAAACCCTGCGGCACACCTTTTAAAAATGCGTGAGCTTTATAATTACGCTAAAGAAAAGGTCACCCTTGACAGAGATGTTATTATAAATTCGTTTGACGAAGGTCTGCCCTATATTTTAAATATATCAATTCCAGGTTACCGTAGTGAAACAATGCTTCACTTTTTGGAAAGTAAGGACATTTATGTTTCAAGCGGAAGTGCCTGCGCTAAGGGTAGTACAAGCTATGTTTTAAGGGAAATTGGTGCAAACGAAAAGCTGCAGGATTCTATGCTTCGCATAAGCTTTAATCATTCAACCACAAAAGATGATATTGATAAGCTTTGCGACGCTTTAACTATTGCTAAAAAGCAAATTAGAAAGGTTTAAAAATGAAGGAAATTATACTTATTAAAAACGGTGAATTAACTCTTAAGGGCTTAAACCGTTGCAATTTTGAAGATATTTTAATTAGAAACATTCGCAAAAGTATTCGTGATTTGGGCGAATGTAATATTAAAAAAGCACAGTCCACAATTTTTATTGAGCCTAAGGACGAAGGCTTTGATTTTGAGGAAGCCCTTGTAAGAATTAAACGTGTTTTCGGTATTGCCGCATTTAGCCGTGCCTGTGTTTGCGAAAAGGATATGGCTGATATTATTTCAAAATCACCCAACTATTTGCGTGACGACCTTAAAAAAGTCAAAACCTTTAAGGTAGAGGCTAAGCGTTCGGATAAGCGTTTTCCCTTAACCTCACCCGAAATTTGCCGTGAAATAGGCGGTGTGCTATTATCACACTTCCCTCACCTTTCGGTTGATGTTCACAATCCCGACTTAGTGGTTAACGTTGAAATTCGCGACTTTAACGCTTATGTTCGCGGTGAACAAATACAAGGTGCGGGCGGTCTTCCTGTTGGCACGGCAGGTACTGCTTCGATTTTAATTTCAGGAGGTATTGACAGCCCTGTTGCCGCTTGGTGTATGGCAAAGCGCGGTTTGCGCCTTAATGCAATTCACTTTGCAAGTCCACCCTACACAAGTGCCCGTGCCGAGCAAAAGGTTAAAACCCTTCTATCAAAGGTTGCGCGTTACAGCGGAACCATTAACCTTGCAATTGTCCCCTTTACCGAAATTCAGGACAAAATTGCCGAATACTGCCCCGAAGATTACTTCACCCTTATAATGCGCCGTATGATGATGCGTATTTCACAAAAAATTGCTGCAAATTCAAACAGTCTTGCGCTTATTACAGGTGAAAGTCTCGGTCAGGTTGCAAGTCAGACACTGCCCGCACTTGTTACCACCGACTATGTTTGTAATATGCCTGTTCTTCGTCCCTTAATCGGTATGGACAAAGAAGAAATTATTGAAATTTCACGCAAAATTGACACCTTTGAAACTTCAATTTTACCTTACGAGGACTGCTGTACTGTATTCACTCCCAAGCACCCCAAAACCCGTCCTACTTTACAGTCCTGTGAAGAAGCCGAAGGCAATTTACCAATTGATGAATTAATTGAAAAAGCCATAAGCGAAACTATTTACACCTATATTGATTAAGAGGTGAACACCTTGACCCAAATTCTAAATAACGCCGCCGAAAAAGCCGTTAATATTCTAAAACAAAATAATAAGACGGTTGCCACAGCCGAAAGCTGCACAGGCGGTCTTTTATCCACCCTTATAACCTCGGTTTCGGGTGCGTCAGCAGTTTTCCTGCTTGGTGTATGCTCATATTCACCCAAAGCCAAAAATGAAATTTTAAAGGTCAAAACTGAAACACTTAAAAATTATGGCACAGTAAGCGAATTTACAGCCAAGGAAATGGCGGAAAACGTCCGTCAAATTTCAGGGGCTGATATCGGGCTTTCGGTAACGGGTGTTGCAGGCCCTGACCCTTCTGAGAACAAACCCGTCGGGCTTGTTTATATAGCTTTAAGCTACCAAAACAATACCCATGTTAAAACACTAAATATTGAAAATCACGGTCGCGATTATATAAGAAAAGTCGTTGCTTTAGAGGTTTTCAATTTACTAATAAATCATTTAAATTTGGAGGAACAATAATGCTTTACAACCTACGTGCAGACATTATTTATTACAAATCAGGCTCGGATTTCGAGCTTGAATTTAATCTTTGCGGTTGTTGCCGTATGCGCCTTTTAACCGATAAACCCTCAAATAAAAAGGCTTTCGTACATTCTCTTGCCCGTGCTGTTTCACGCAGCCGTGTAATCTTAATTGCAGGTCCGCTTTTTGGTGCTGATAACACAATTGCGACCGTAGCCCAAGCACTCGGCACCACAACCGAAGCGGTTGATAACAGCGCATACAATATTGCAAGCGATGATGAAATCGAAATTATTAAAGGTTCACTTCCATTGGTTGCAAGTGATGGCTCCTTTGGTGGCTGTATAATTGAAAGCGGTCCCCAAACAATGATTTTATTAACCGATAATAAAACCCTTCGCAAAAACATTATGTCAAACCTTATTCACCCCTATGTGTCTGAGCTATATTCTGCTGAATTAAAGGCAAATTCTAATCCTGCACCCGCTAAGGTTGACACCACAGCAGAAGGAACCTTAAATACACAGGAAGAAACAGTTGATATTGTAGAGTCTACCCCCGAAATCATTGAAGAACAACCAATTTTTGAAGAAACGGTCGAACCCGCACCGTTGGTAACCGACGAGGCATTAGATAGCGAAAATGAAATAATTGCCGACAGCCTTGTTTTAGAGGAGGACGCATTAAACGTGCCTTATCAAGCTCGGTCTAATGATTTAAGCTTTGACGACCTTATTAGCGATTCTGATGAGGTTGTTGTTCCTCAAAAGCTTAATAATGAAATCGACCAAACACAAATTATTTTGGAAGATGTAGACAACAAAGAGCACGTATTCCCCGAAGAATACGAACAGGTTTTCAGCGAAATGTTTACCGATGATATTAACAATGCACCTAAGGCTGAGGATTATTTAAATCGCAATTCACAACCTGACGGATACCAATTCTTTAATGACGACGGCGAAATTATGGACGACACCGAAGTGATAATTGAAAACCGCACTTCGCGCCTTAGCATTGCCACAGCAATAATTACAGCTATTTTACTGCTTTCAATTATTGTATTATGCTACTGTATATTCTCGGCTTCAGCTAACGACGGTATGGCGCCTGCTGAATATATCCGTAGCGTTTGGCAAACAGTTTTCGGTTAATTTACACTATTTATAAAAAGGCGGTGATAATTTGCTTAACAAAAAAGCTGTACGCTACACACTTATTGCGATTTTGTCGGTAGTATTTGTTTTTTCATCAGTTATGCTAATTAAAACCGTTTATGAAAACCAAAAATCCAAACAGCAGTTTGATGAATTAGCACAGCTTATCACCCTGCCCGATACCAAGGAAAACGATAGCACCACAACAAGTGAAACCAGTACCCCCACTACAAATACACCGACTCTTCAACCCATAACACGCAATATTGCACTTTTAAATGAACGCAATAGCGACTGTGTAGGTTGGGTATATATAAAAGGGACGAAGGTTAATTACCCCGTTATGTACACACCTGATAAGCCCGAAAAATACCTAAAGCGTGATTTTTACGGCAGAATTATGGGAAGTGGTACGCCGTTTATTGATGCCCGTTGTGACCTTGACAGCAAAAACATTATAATTTACGGTCATAATATGAAAAACCTTACAATGTTTGGCGGTCTTAGAAAATACCTTGATGAAAGCTATTTAAAAGCCCACTCCACCATTGAATTTGAAACGCTGATGGGCTGTACTAAATACGATATTATTGAGGTGCGCAAAACCGATATTAAGGATAGCTGGTTTACACATAATTTAGGTGGCGAAAGTGATGATAACGAATACCTTACACTTTCCACCTGCTATGGCAGTAATAAAAATTCCCGTTTACTTATAATTGCAGTAAAACAAAAATAGAACAATAAATTAGGGGGGATATTTAGGTTGTTAAGAGTTGAAAATTTAACCAAAATTTACAAAACTAAAAAAGGCGCCGACGTTCACGCACTTGACGGTGTGACACTTCAATTTTCCGAAAAGGGTATGGTTTTTCTTTTGGGTAAAAGCGGTAGCGGTAAATCCACCCTTTTAAACGTTTGCGGCGGTCTTGACGCACCTACAAGCGGTGAAATTATTGTAAAGGGCCGCAGTAGCAAGGACTTTTCACAAGCCGATTTTGACAGCTACCGCAACACCTTTATTGGCTTTATTTTCCAAGAATATAATATTCTTAACGAATTTTCGGTTGAGGATAATATTGCTTTAGCACTTGAACTTCAAGGAAAGTCTAAAGACAAAAAGGCAATTAAAGCCCTTTTAGAAGAGGTTGACCTGCAGGGCTTTGCAAAGCGTAAGCCTAATACCCTTTCAGGCGGTCAAAAACAGCGTATTGCTATTGCCCGCGCACTTATAAAGTCACCCGAAATTATTATGGCAGACGAGCCGACAGGCGCGCTTGACTCTAACACAGGTAAGCAGGTATTAGACACCCTTAAAAAGCTCTCACAAAATAAGTTGGTTATTGTTGTTTCACATGACCGCGAATTTGCCGAGCTTTACGGTGACCGTATTATTGAGCTTAAAGACGGTAAGGTTATTTCGGACGTTACAAAGGGCGTCGCTAATGAAAAAGCCTTAAGCGAAAACATTAATACCATTGGCGATATGCTTTGCATTAAAAACGGTAGCGAATTAACCGAAAGCGAATTTGAAAAAATTAAAGCCTTTTTGAAAAAGTCTAAAAGCGATATAATTATTGCACAAAACGAAAAAGACGTTAAGAACTTTAAAAAGATTAACCGTATTAACGACGACGGACAAAAGGAAATTTTTGCCGACACTGACGAAAGCAAGCTATCAGAAAAGGAATACACCAAGGAAGAAAGCCGTTTTATTCGTTCGCGTCTGCCCTTTCGTCACGCCTTTAAAATTGGTGTTTCAAGCCTTCGCTTAAAGCCAATACGGTTGCTTTTCACTATTTTGCTCTGCACCGTTGCCTTTACCCTTTTAGGCTTACTTTCCACCCTTAATTTTTACAACAGCGAAGCTACCTTTAAGGAAACCCTTTCGGATATAAGCATTTCAAACGTTCAACTTCGCAAGGAATATTTGACTACAACCATTTGGTATGAAAAGGACGAAAAACGTAACGAATATGAGAGCTGGGAAATTGGCAAATTTAACAATGCTGAAATTAAAGAGCTTGCAGGCAAATTTGGCAAGGACGCTTTCGGTGGTCTTAATATTGGCGGAAACTTTAATTTGCGTGTAAACAATTCACAATATTGGTTAAACAGCATTGTTGCCTACGCCCACTTGCCTGAAAATAATTCATTACGCCAAAGCATAACGGGTACATACCCTAAAAACGCAAACGAGATTATGATTACTTCGTATATTGCAAATATGTTTATGGAATGTCAGGCGGTTGACAGTAACTCTAACCTAATTGAAGCGACCGACCGCGCACAGCTTATTGGCAAAAAAATTGGTCTTCAAGGCGAAGCCTATACAATTACGGGCATTTTAGAAACAGGCGAAGTTCCTGCGGAATATGAACCCCTAAAAACCGCTACTGAAGAGGATTACAACCTTCAAAGTAAGCTTCGCACATATTTTGACAGCAGTCTTCACGGCATAGTTTTTACTACCGAGGACCGCATACAAAAGCTTGCCGCGCAAAACACAGGTTGGAAAGAAAGTATAGTTAACTATACCCGTGTTGTTTCCGCCTTAAAGCTTGACGGTAAATATACATACCCCGAATACGCCAACGCTAACTATATGCGCCCCGGCGACCTCAATAATGGCTATAAGCTCTATTCACCCGACGGTTTAACTGTCCCAGATAACAACCAAGCCTTCATCACAAGCGAATTTTTAGGCAACATAGTAAGCGAAGCATATTGGAAGCTTATTGAGAACGCTGATATGAACGAAAATTATGAGCTTTCTGAAAAATACCGCAAGGTGACCGAAATTGCCGATCAAGTCCGCAACGGTGGTGTTTATAGTTGGAATGAAGCCGACAAAACCGATAACTTCACCCCATTTACCGAAGCGCAGCTTAAAGTAAAGATTAACGAGCTTTTCAAGGCTGTTAAACGTGATAAAGTTTCATTAAAACTTGGTATTAAAGCTTATAATGACAATAATCAATCGGTTGTTGGTACACAAAACGAGCTTACCGTTGTAGGTGTTGCTTATAAGACCGTCGCTTCTGAACACAGTGGTGAAAACAGCATTATTTTAAATGATGCAACCTTTAATAAGCTTTGGGATGAACAAAAGGACTTTATTGATTTTTACGGTGAAACCAAAACCGATTACGTTGAGCCAGAAAACGCATTCTATACCACCGCAGTTATTCCCTTTAAATACGACCAAGCGGTTGTAGATGAATATTGGAACATTTACAACAATGAAGAATTTGACGAAAAAGCTACACGTCTTGGCATATCAAGCTCATTTATTTATAATTTGCAAATGGTTGATGATATGGTAGAGGGTCTATCAAAGGTGTTCCTTTACGTTGGTCTTGTTTTCGCATTATTTGCAGCACTTTTACTTTCTAACTTTATATCAGTTTCAATTTCCAATAAAAAGCGTGAAATTGGTATACTTCGTGCAGTAGGCGCCCGCGGTACCGACGTTTTTAAAATCTTCTTCTCGGAATCTTTTGTAATTACCGCAATTTGTGTTGCACTTTCAACAATTGCAAGCATTCTTGTTTGCGGTCTTATTAACGGCGAAACCGCAAGATATATCGGTGCATCACTCTTTGTATTCGGTATTTTATCATTTTTCATCATGGTTTTAATTGCACTTGTTACCGCAATTATCGCAACCTTCTTACCCGTTTACAACGCCGCACGCAAAAAGCCCGTTGACTCTATCCGTTCACTTTAATAATTAATTTAACCGCGGCGGAAAATTTCAGTGGAAAATTTCCACCGCGGTTTTTTATTCCAATTATAGTTTGTCGGGGAGATAAAATTGACAAATTTAGCCTTCTCCAGCGGAGAAGGTGCCGAGTATACGAGGCGGATGAGGAGAGCACTTAAGCAGAATCTTTTATTATTCTCCTCATCCACCAAACTTGCGTTTGGTCCCCCTTCCCCGCTGGGGAAGGCTTGATTTATACAATAATTCCGAATTACGCATTCAGAATTGGGCGTCAGCCCCGTAAATCCAAATTTATTTTCCTATGGAAATTTAATGCAAAATAGTATATAATATAATCACAAACCGAAAGGAGAATTCATATGGCAGTTATTGAAATCAATAAAAGCAATTTTAACACGGTTATAAATACCGATAAAAAAATACTTGTGGACTTTTTTGCAACCTGGTGTGGCCCTTGCCGTATGGTGTCCCCCATTGTTGATGAAATAGCCGAGGAACATCCCGAAATTGTTGTTGCAAAGGTTGACGTTGACAAAAGCCCCGAGCTTGCAGCTGAGTTTAATGTTATGAGCATTCCCACTCTTGTTGTTATTAAGGACAAAAAGGTTATTAATCAATCGGCAGGCGCACGCCCCAAGGCACAAATTTTGGCAATGCTTGAAGGTTAATAAAATGGACAAGCCTTACGACATTATTATTATAGGTGGCGGTCCTGCGGGCTATACGGCGGCGCTTTATGCCTCACGCGCAGGGCTTAGCACACTTGTACTTGAAAAAATAGCGGTTGGCGGTCAAATGTCACTTACAGGCGATATTGACAACTACCCAGGATTTGAAGAAGGTGTTGACGGCTTCACCTTAGGAATGAAAATGCAACAATCGGCCGAACGCTTTGGTGCCAAAACCGAATATGACGAGGTTTTATCGGTTGATTTTTCGCAAAAAATAAAGCAAATTAAAACCCTTATGGGCGAATATTCGGCAAAGGCAGTTATTATTGCCACAGGTGCAAACCCCAAAAAATTAGGGCTTGAAAAAGAAGACACCCTTACAGGCAGGGGTATACACTATTGCGCCCATTGTGACGGCAGGTTTTATAAGGACAAAATCGTTGCAGTTATAGGTGGCGGTAATTCGGCAGTAAGTGATGCACTTTACCTGTCAAACCTTGCCAAAAAGGTTTATCTTATCCACCGCCGTGATACTTTAAGGGCAACAAACGTTTACAAAGCGCCACTTGAAAAAGCCAAAAATATTGAATTTTTGTGGAACACTGCTCTTACAGACGTTGTGTTCGACCAAAAGGTTATCGCAGCAGAAATAAAAAATTTAAAAACAAATGAAACAAGCGGTTTAGCACTTGACGGTGTTTTTATAAGCATTGGCAGAAGTCCCGCAAGTGAATTATTTAAGGATATCTTAAATATTGACGAATACGGCTATATTATTGCCAACGAAACCACAAAAACCAATATAGATGGGGTTTACGCTATCGGTGATGTTCGTACAAAGGCGCTCCGTCAGGTTGTTACCGCTGTGGGTGATGGCGCAACCGCCGTTCACTTTGCAGAAGAATATATTGCAAATTTTTGAAACATTCTTGAAAAAACATAATGAAACGGTTATAATATATTTAAACTTAGTTTGGAGGTTTTAATAATGAAAAAATATGTTTGCGACCTTTGTGGTTGGGTTTATGATGAAGAATTAGGCGCTGAAGAATGCGGTATTGCCGCAGGCACCAAGTTTGAAGATTTACCTGACGATTTTGCTTGTCCCCTTTGCGGTGCCGGCAAAGACCAATTTTCAGAGGAATAAAAAACAGCCTTGGCAATGCCAAGGCATTTTTTAAATAATGGTGATTAAATGAAACTTGTACTACTAACCGCTGCAGGTGTTGGCGGAGCAACCGTTTTCGGTGCACTTATAGGCTTTATTTTTAAAAAGCTTTCACACAAATTTTCAGATATTATTATTTCCTTTGCTGCAGGTGTAATGCTTGCCGCAGCGGTTTTAGGCCTTGTTTTGCCATCGGTCGAATATGGCGGCAAATTTGGGCTTTTATATGCCGTTACAGGCATTTTCACGGGTGCATTATGTCTTAACCTTATTGATAAGCTTGTGCCCCATATGCACAAAATTATAGGCGCAGACGCCGAACAGCACCCAAACGCCAATTTAAGCAAGGTTTTGCTTTTTATAACCGCTATTGCAATACATAATCTTCCTGAAGGTATTGCGGCAGGTGTCGGCTTTGGCTCGGGCGATACCTCGCAAGCCCTTTTAATTGCGGGCGGTATTGCGCTTCAAAACATTCCTGAAGGTATGGTAATTATCGGGCCAATGCTTGCTGCGGGCGCTTCCCCTAAGAAGACCCTTATACTTGCAATGCTCACAGGTGTTGTCGAGGTTGTGGGTACCTTTATCGGCTATTTCGCAGTTAACGTATCCCAAGCAATTTTGCCCTTTGCACTTGCCTTTGCAGGCGGTACCATGCTTTACGTTATAAGTGATGAAATGATACCCGAAACCCACGCACACGGCAACCAGCGCGGTGCAACATACGCCTTGCTCGTCGGCTTTTGTGTAATGCTTGTAAGCGACGTTTTGTTGGGATAAAATATAAAAAAATCCTTGAAGGTTTTCCTTCAAGGATTAAAATAATATCATTTTCCACGGCACTTTAGTGCTTCATATGCAGCATTAATTGCATTGTCTTTGGTGTCATATAATCCGCTTGGGATGATGTTAATAGCTGGCGCCCAATAGTACATGCCAAAATAGTCGTCAAAATCTATTTCCATAATGTCATAAGTGTAAGCATTATGATTTTTTAAAATCTCAATATAGCAATCTTCGTTAATGTCAATCACTTCAATAGCATTTGGGTCTACGCTTTTGGGCTGTCGTGTGGTGAAAACGCCCTTGGATTTATCAAACTGCCACGTTGTTGAGCGAATGGATTTTTTACCAAATGGGTTAATGAATTCCGAAAGACCGTACCAAGTGTTGCCGATACATTCGTCTTCTCTTCCGTCGTGATAAATTACAAAGTATTTTTCAGAAGATAAGGTCTTGCCCTTGTAATATTCAACTTTCTGAATTTTATATTCGAACAACTCTTTCAAAAAGTGTTTTGCACGTTCGATATAATTTTCTTCTCCATCTTGAAGTTCTGAAGTATAATCCTCAAAATGATAATGGTCGGTGAAATAGTACGCAATAATTTCGTTTTCAAAAACTTCAAAACCAACATGATTATTAGCATCAATGGTTACAAGATCTGACTTGTAACTGCGATTACGCCAATCTGTGTTATCGGTGGAAATATCAACAATAGCATTTTCCAAATAAGGCTTTAATACCTCCAACAAAACTGAGGTTATTTCAAAATTCAATTCCCTCACCACCTTTGTGATTATTGTATCACATAAAGAAAACAACCGCAATCCCAAGATTACGGTTGCAATTGAAGACTGACCATAATTTTAATACAAATGCACCCCCTTTTGAAGCAAGGGGGTGCAAAGTTATTTTAGGGGGTGCATTTTCTTGTCAGGGGGGTGCAATTTTTATAGTCCAAACTGCGCTTTTACTGCTTGTAGTTTTTCGGAATGCTTCGGATTACGCAAGTCTCTATCAACCCAATGCGGATAATAATGTGACCAGTATGGATTGTTTGATCCTTCAACTACGCATTGTTGCAAAACATCTAAGGTGAAATTTAGATTGAAGGAAACTCCATTATTTACGAAACCTCCATATATCGCTGTTCCGTTATCAATTATACGAAAGTTCTTTCCACATTGATAGCAAACTGCTTTTTCACCAAAATGGATGCTGTTGCCATACATAATTGGGTAATCTTCATCGTCCGTAATTGGTATATTTCCTATAATTTCGTACTCGCCGTAATACAGTGAATTATCTGCAATGATTGTTGACGGCAGGGAGCAGAGTGTCTTTAGTTCGTCAACAGAAACATCAGGTTGTTCTGTCACAATATGGTACACACTGCAAACCAAGGGCTTACTCATAAGAATATCCCAAAAGGGTTCTTTCCCTTTTCGCATCTTATCGTAATCAAGAAGGATTCTGCCATATCCATATAATCTGCGACCAATCTTGAACCGAAACACATCACCTTCCCGGTAACGAATATGGAGTCGTTTCTGTTGGGAAAAATGGAAAACATCTTCACGATCAGCATCAGATGTTTCAGCACACCAGTCTTCGACCCAACGAGAAAAACCTGATAAATCTCTGAATTCATCCTGTAGATAACTGTTTGAGTAATAATCGCCCCGATCACCCCAAAGTCTTATGCAGTTACCTTTATAGGATAAAACCATTCCGATACTTTTGCGCTTTAATATGTTGGAAGATGACAATAGAACAGGTTTACCTTTCGCCGTTTTAGGCATCAAGTATTTTTTATCTGGACTAACAGTTTCAGCTAACTCATATTCACAGTATTGTGCATAGCCGCATAAAATGCACTTTACAATCGTGACACCATCAAGATAAATATATGTTTTGAATTGATCATACGGACTAGGTTTTACCTCAATGCGTTCCCACTGATCGCTAACAGGTACAAGCGCAAAGCATTTTCTTTGTTCATTTGTTAATTCAAACATATCATTTCACCACCTTAGATTCATTATACCATAAAACACAATATCTTTCAACGATTACAACCTGTAATTTAACGATTTCCCTTATAAATCAACGATTATGGTTACAATTTAACGATTACTTGTCTTTTAACGATTTGAAATGATATATCGCTTGCGCGATATGA
>JAGAPJ010000098.1 GCA_017623315.1 Clostridia bacterium
ATTTTTTATTTAAAACGATAAAACCGTTTTGAATACTGTTCTATGCCGACAAGCTTAATTTTCAGCTTCAGTAGCAACCTCAGCTTCGGTTGCAGCTTCTACTTCGGGCTTGTCACCTGCAAGCTGTGCCTTAAGCGCCTGTAATTCCTCAAGCATTTTTGCATTTTCAGCGCGCTGTGCTTCAATTTCGTCACGCTCGGCCTGCATTGCAGCCATTTGTTCGGCTTTATAACGGCGGAACAAGGTAAAGAAATTAATGCCCTGATAAACAATTAAAAGCATAAAGGGCACGAAAATGCAAAGAATATAACCCTGTGTGGTTTTAAGAAAATTAAAGAAGTGACCCATCTTGGGAAGCTTACCCACATATTTACCCATAATAAACGGATAGGTTACAATGGTTCCATCGTTAGTGTCGGTTGTGGTGCCGTAGGTGATAAAGCCGGGCTTACCTTCGGCGTCGACAACCTTTTCACGAATTTTATGGGTTATGGTTTCGCCAAAGCTGTCGCTGTTTTGCGAAATGTATGTAATAATGTCCCCTTCCTTTAAGGTGGAACGGTCAATATCCTTTACAAAAATCAAATCGCCCGCGTCAAAGTCAGTCTTGGCCATTGAATCGGTTTTAACTATGTATGCATGATAACCGAACAAATTGCGGTCGTTACGGTCAAAGGTGGTAACCGAAATTATAGTAAACGCCGTCATAAACACCGCAAGGGCGACAAACACCCACACCAGAACATTTTTAATTATGTTTAATGCTTTTTTCAAACTAGTCCCTCTTTCTAAACCATTTGCGACGCTTTTTGCTTTTAGCCTCCTTAATTGGCAAATAAAGACCTTCGGTATACTTTTCACATTTTAAGCAGGTCATTCGTCCTTCGGGAATGGGGGCACCGCAGCAAACACAGGTTTGTTGATAATTTTTAAATTGAACTCTTTCGTTTTTCATTAACTGCTCCTAAAAAATAAAACGCCACGCCTTACAGCAAACTATAACGAAAATATTCCATATAATCATACAAAGTAATTATAACACATAAAACTTTATAATTCAATATAAACACCTTGTTACATTATACAATATATTGCCGTAAAAACCATTTTTTTGTCGAAAGATTACCATTATTTTTTTTTACAAACAGTCAAAATATTATACGTCAATTTTTTAACAATAAAATTATGCTTAAAATGGCAATCTATTTATTGCATTTTAACCTATTTCAGATTAAAAGTCAATAACCTAAAACAGATTATCATAAAATATTTTCGTAGGAAAGGCGACGATTTTATGTATAGAAGAATTCGCGACTTACGGGAAGATGCCGACCTTAATCAAACTCAGGTTGCAAAGTATTTAGGTATGTCACAAACGGGTTATTCAAAATACGAAACAGGTGAAAATGACATTCCCACCCCTATCCTTATAAAATTAGCCCGTTATTACCACACAAGCGTTGACTATCTTCTCGGCGAAACTGACCAAAAGCAACGTTACCCCCAAAGGCGAAACCCATAAAAAAATCACCCATTAGACAATGGGTGATTTTAATTTTATTAGTTTTCAATTTTTAAAATTTCGCAAATTTGGTTTACCGCTTCATCATAGTTTTCAAACTCAACCACAAAGTCACAAATTTCGGCATTGTGCTTTTCAGATTCAATTCCCATTAAGCGATTAACCTTGTCCTCCACCGAAGAATTCTTGCGCAAAATGTTTGACATAAGAGCTTTTTTATCACGCTTAATATAAATTGTAAGCACGTTTTTAAAATGGGTTTTAAGGGTCATAGTGCTGCTTATGTCCATTGTGGTAAGCACGTGCTTGCCGCTTTCAAGTATGGCTTCAATATCCCCTTTTCGTGAGCCGTAACCGTGACCTGCATACATTGTGGACTGGAACATTTCACCACTTTCACACATCTGACGGAAGGTTTCAATATTAACATAATTATACCATTCGTTCTTTTCAACAGCGGTGGGATCACTTGTGGTAAAGCTCATAAGCTTTTCGAATTTATCGGTTTTTTGCAGCACTTGGCTTGCAATTTTAGATTTACCGCTACCCGACGGACCAACAAGCACAACAATAGTCGGCTTTTTAAGGTTTATAACCTTATCCTTTACACTATAACTGTCGGCAATAACCTCAATAAGCTTTAAAAATTCGTCATAGTTATTTACAGCCATTGTACCCGTGGCTTCCTGATTCCAAGGGCGGCGCATAAGTACGGGATAGGTTGCGCTGGAATTGATAATATTGTGCATTGCATCATCAAAAAGAATATCTACGTGGATTTTATCCTTTTTAGCGCCCATATAAATGTGGTCGGGCGAAATTTCAGGAAATTCCTCCATAATGCGCTGTGCACGAATACCCATAAACTCGGGCGGAACAGCGGTACAAATATAAACCTCGGTCATTTGGGTAAGCCGTTTTACAAATTCTTTAGCACCTGGGTATACAGGCTGTGTACGATAAAATTCAGGGTCACTAAAATATTCATAAACCGTGTCAACACGGGTACCGAGTTTGCCCCAAGTCACCTTTTCATAAATGGTCATAGGTGGGTCAAATTTGTGTTTTTCGTTTGCTAATTTTATTGCATAGGATGTGCATTCCATTAAAACGTCATCTATATCCAATGCGGTGGAAAGTCTGTGTTTTCTGTTCATTATTTTCCCTCACTTTCTTTAAAAATTTTAAGATTAAATTTGTCTTTAAAAACCCATATTTTATCAAACAATTTTGTAAACAAACCAATAAGTGTGCCGTAAATCAAAGCACATATTACGGTGCCGATGCCGATACCCTCTAATCTTCCAAGAAGCAAAAGCGACATTGTGAACGCAATTGCACAAAAACTACAATCAAACACCGTTTTAAAGGTGAAAAGCTTTATATTAAAACGATTAGAAATATTTTTAACAAACACTTCGTAAGCGGCGGGTGGAAAATAGGTTTTAAACAAAAATGCTATAGCCGCCGTACACAACAAAATACCGCCCACATAAACCGCTACCCTTATTATATACTCATTACTCACAATTTTTGGCAAAACCGACATTGACAAATCAAGCAATAATCCGTATATCACGGTGGTTAAAAAAGTTAAGACGTATTTAAGTCTTACCCTTTTAAGTATAAGCATCATTACCGCAATTATAACCCCTTGCAATAAATATTCCGCCATACCGAATGTGAAAGCAGGCAATATTTGTGATAATTTTAAATGCAATATATATGCGGGAGCAACCACCATTGACATACCAAAGCCGCCCCATGTCATAAGCGCAGTACCAAACGCCAGCATTACAAGACCTACTATATATGCCACTTCGGTATAAAAGGTTATTTTTTTCATTAAAACCTCCGTATAAGAGAAAATAACAGCCACCCGTGTTTGATACAGAAACACAGAAAGCTGTTATTATTTATATTATACAGCATTTTGCGGTAGAAATCAATAGTTTTTTGAAAATATACCGCCGTTGACTTTTGAATTTATATTTAGTATACTGTTTTATAGTTTTAAAAAGGCGGTGAATTATGAAAAGGTTAAACGAAGAACAAAACAAACGTCTTAAAGGTGTTTTAAAAAGTGCCGCGATTATTTTTGTTATCGGTATTGCTTATTATCTTTTTGTGAAAATAACACACCTTGGTATCCCCTGTGTTTTTAACCTTATAACAGGTCTTCATTGCCCCGGTTGCGGTATAAGCCGAATGTTCATAAGTCTTTTTGCACTTGATTTTAAAGACGCTTTTGGATATAATGCCTTTGTTTTACTTATTGGTCCCGTTGCCGCAATTTTTGTTTTACGCCATTATATAATTTACATTTTAAAAGGCACCCAAAAAAGCGATAAACTTGAAACCGTTTTGCTTATTATTGCCATTATTTTGGCAATAGCCTTCGGTGTTTTAAGAAATATACCAACCTTTTCATTTTTAGCACCGTAATGAAATTGAGATATAAATTGGGGTTTAGCGTGCTGAATCCCAAAAGAAAAAATAATAAAGAAGAAATAATAAATAATAAAAAATGTGCCGTGCAACCACGGCGTTATATATCGTTTTGCTTCGCGAAACACCAATTTTATTTTTTCTTCTTTATTATTTATTATTTAATCGCACAGCGATAAACTATAATTTGAACATAAAATGCTTTGGAAGAATTATTCTTCCAAAGCATTTTTTAATTTTTATAAGGATAATTATAAAACAAAAGTGCCAGCAGCAGTAAAGCCACACCCGCAAGCATAATTATAAGCCCCAGCATTTGACCGGTAAATGTCCAACCAAAAAACACAAGTGCAAGACCACCTAAAAAACTAAGCAAAATTAAAACAATTCGAACCTTTGAATCAGCCTTAAACATTAACCCTTCACTCCCCCAACTGTCATACCCTCGGTTAATTTTCGCTGTACTGAAATATATAAAATTAGTGTAGGAAGCATTACAAGCACAAGCCCCGCATACATAATGCCGTACTGCGCCTTAGCCTGTTGCCCTTGCATTAAATTCATAAGTCCAACGGGCAAGGTACGCGTTCCACCCGCCTTTGAAAGCAAGGTCATTGAAATTATATATTCATTCCAAAAAGATAAAAAATTAAATAATATAACGGTAATTATCGATGGCTTTGCAAGCGGAAACATAATTTTAACCATCGTTTCAAAATATCCCGCACCGTCAATATATGCCGCTTCTTCAAAATCGTGCGGAAGCCCCGCAAAATATGAAGATAAAAGATAAACTGTAAATGGCAAAGCCGTTGCGGCATAGACAAGGGCTAATATAAACAAGTTGTTAAGCAAAAAACCGCTACCGAAAATATTTTTTAAAATATTATCGCCGTCGCGAAGCATTAAAAATATTGGTACAACGATATAATTTACGTTTATAAATAGTCCAGCCATAAAAAGCGCATTTAAAACATTATTACCCCAAAAACTAAACCTTGAAAGACAATAAGCCGCGGGTAAGGATATTACCAAAACAAGCACTAACGCCAAAGCAGTAACAATAACTGATGATAGCATATATTCGCCCATTTTTGCAGTTTTAAAGGCTTCTGTAAAATTTTGAAAATATAGTCCTTCGGGGAATGTCCAAGGGTTGCCGTAAAATTCAAAATTTTGCTTAAAGGATGCTAAAAACACCCACAAAACAGGCACTAAAACCGCAATTGCAAGTAATGTAAAAACCGCATAAACTACCGTTTTATAAAGGCTAAATTTTTTCATAAAAACCCCCTTTAAAACTGCAAAACACGGCGTTTAGTCACACGGTTTACCACATATGACAGCAAAAACGAAAATATAAAAATAAGCACACCTGCCGCCATACTATAGCCGTAAAGTCCGTCATCCTTTTGGTTATACATAAAGGAAAGCACAACCTCACTAGCACCGTTTGGACCTCCCGACGTCATTGCTTTTACAAACAAAAACGCCATATTTATAGTTGAAATTATAAAAAAGGTAAGAGTTGTGCGAAGATTAGTCCAAATAAGCGGTAAGGTAATGTTAAAGAATTCGCAAAAACGGCTTGCTCCGTCGAGTGATGCACTTTCATACATACTTTTCGGTACAGCCGACATTGAAGCCATATACATTACCATATAATACCCAACAGCCTGCCAAACAAGTGCTATAACAAGCGAATAAATTACCGTGTCCTCACCTTTCCAAAGTACCGTAATCTTCCTGCCGAATGCCGACAAAAAACTGTTTAAAAGGCCATTATCAGCATCGTATATAGCGGAAAACACGCCCGATATTACCACAACCGATAAAATATTCGGTATGTAGAAAATTACACGGAAAAAGTTGCCGCCCAAAATACGGTCACGGGTTAAGAAAAACGCAAATGCTAGTGCCAAGATCATTGTAATAACCGTTACCGCAACAATTAAAAATATTGTGTTTTGTGAAGCCCTTATAAACCTTCCATCACTCAGTAAAACCTTAAAATTTTCAAATGCTACGTAGCTTTCTTTACTGGAATATGCCCCACGCTCAAAAAACGACATTCGAAACACCGAAAAGGTTGGGTAAAGCATAAATATAAAAAACAATAAGGTTGCTGGCGCAACGCATAAAAACACAAACAAATTTTTCCGTTTTACAGCGTTCAACATTAACCCTCCTTACATGTTCAAATTATAGGCAGCTTAATTGGTAGCACATCGTAGGGACAATTCACGAATTGTCCGTAAATTAAAGCAATATGCAAACGGGCGATTCGTGAATCGCCCCTACGAATGTATAATTTAATGTGTACTTCGTAGGGGAGGCGTTTCGCCTCCCGTTTTGCTAATTACTCAATTTTACTCAAACTGTATTATTTACGCCCCATCCGTCACCTACGGTGCCACCTTCTCCCACCGGAGAAGGCATTAGATTGTGCAATCAATTCAGCCCCATAAACCCCAATTTTAAACTATTCCTTAATTAAATTCTCCCTCATAATTACGTTAGCTTTTTTAATATCCTCAATCCATTTTTCCTTTGTGATTTTCTTTGATACAAGCGAATTAATCGGGTCGAAGAACACCTCGTTTATACTGCCAAGACCCGCAACCGACTTATATGCCGCAAAGTTGCCCATTGCCGCTTTTGCACCGTTATCATATATTGAATAAAATAGCTTGTTTTCTTCGTTTAATTTATCCGAAACGTTTAAAACAGGCTGAATTGCATTACGACTTGCAAAAATTTCACACGCCTTGTCTGAATACATATATGATACAAATTTCTTTGCGTCACCAATGTTTTCAGCACCCTTAGGCACCCAAATTTGCTCTATCCAGGTGTACGAATAACGGTTGCCGTCAGCCTTAACAGCAGGAAGCGCCGTCATACCCCATTTAAAGCCCTCGGCTGCTTTTGCGTCCTTCATTTCACCCACAATCCAAGTACCGTTTGGCATAAATAACGCTTCGTTTTGCATTACTAAAAGTTGGTTTTTGGTGAAGTCTTGGTCGTTGGCCTGTGCAGGTGTTTTAGGGTTGGTATAGGTTGCTAATTTTGCCACAATATCAAGGCACAGTTTACCCTTTTCGCTATCCCAAATATCCTTTTCATAATGGGTTGCCTTATCAAAGAAATCGGCACCTCCTACTGAATACATAAGAGCATAGAAAAATGCGTCAAAATAGCCTGTTGTAGGATATGTGAAAAGGTAAATTCCTTCTTTTTTAGCCTTGTCTCCTAAAGCCCACATTTCATCCCAGGTTTTCGGCACTTCCCAGCCCTTTTGTTCAAATAATCCCTTGTTATAGAAAAGTCCACAGGGTGAATAGAACATAGGCATTAAATAGGTTTTGCCGTCACCGTAAGGGTTGGTTGCAACACTGTCGGTAAAGCCACCCGCAATTTTATCCTTAACCTTTTTGTTTTCACCCGGAATAGTCATTGAAAGCACGTCGGTAAGCTCGGTTAAGTTTTTATCCCTAATAAACTGTTCGGTAAGACCTGCTTCTCTGCCTGTTGCTAAAAGCACAACGTCGGGAAAATCGCCACCTTGCATTGAAGCCGAAATAACGTCCTCTAAATTCTTCTCAAGGGTTAGTTCTACCTTGATTCCCGTTTGGTTTGTAAAAGCTTCACAAACCTCTTTCCACATTCCCGCCTTTGTTGCTTCATATCCCGAAGATAATGCCGCTACCCGAAGTGTCTTGTTTTCCTCTTCCTTTCCTTTACAGCCTGTAAAAATCCCTGCCAGCATTAATGCTGTTAGTAAAATTGCTATAAGCTTTTTCATAAAAAATACCTCCTTAAAACGCAATGCGTTACATTACAAATATTTGGTAATTAAGGCTAAAATATTCATAAATTTGAAAATTTTCTCCGTAAAAGCTTTGCATTTTTCAAAATTATTGCATTTTATAGTTTAAAATGGTATAATGTTTTTAATAAACGCTACGGAGGTTATTTATGCCTAGAATTATTACCATAAGCCGTGAATTTTCAAGTGGCGGACGAGAGCTTGGCAAACGTCTTGCTGATGAATTAGGTATTCCCTGCTATGACCGACAAATTATTGATATGGTTGCCGAAAAGCAAGGGCTTGATAAGCATTATGTTGCCAATATGTCCGAACGTGACGTTAAGGTGTTTTATAACTCAACTATTGGCCGTGGTTTTACAAGCTATAACTTCGGTATTAATCAATCACTTCAAATTGCCAATGCCGAACACAATTTAATACGTGAGCTTGCCGAACAGGGCGACTGCGTTATTATCGGTCGTGCGGCTGATGTTATTTTAAAGGAATATAGCCCCCTTAATTTATTTGTTTATGCGGATATGGATTCAAAAATTGCGCGTTGCAAGGCAAGAAACCAAGAAAAAGAAAACCTTACCGACCGCAAAATTAAATTTATGTGCCGTGATATTGATAAATGCCGCGCAAATTACCGCGAAATGTTTACCGACACTAAATGGGGTCACCGCGACAGCTATCACCTTTGCATTAATACAAGCGGTAAGGAAATTAAAAAGCTTGTACCCGCACTTGCATCTTATGTAAACAATTGGTTTGAATAATTATTAAATGAAAATCCCCTCGCCACGCATATGCGCGGTCCTCTCCCCTTTAGACAAGGGGCGCTTTAGAGGAAAATGATATAAAGGAGTGAGAATATGGCCTTGCAAGAATCGGGCGAAATGTATTTGGAAACAATTTATATTTTGTCACAAAAGGGCGGCACTGTGCGTTCAATTGATATATGCGAACATTTGGGCTATTCAAAGCCAAGCGTAAGCCGTGCGGTCGGTCTGCTTAAAAACGGCGGTTATATTACCGTTTCTCAAGAAGGCTATATTACCCTTACCGACTTAGGCATTGAAATTTCGCAAAAGCTTTTTGAACGCCACACCGTGCTGTCAAGAGTTTTAATGCAGCTTGGTGTTGATGAAGCCACCGCTACCGAGGACGCTTGCCGTATCGAGCACGTTATAAGCGAAAAATCCTTTAATGCGTTAAAGAAATATATTGAAAGCTTTTAACTAAACCGAAAATCTATAGATTATTGGAGGTGCCGTAATGTCAATAATCAATTTTATTAATTACAGAGCAAGAAATTTTACGGTTTTTGGCTTTTCTTTAATTTCTCTTATAATTTTTCCTTTTATAACCATTATTGCAACAGCCACGCTTAAACAATACTACGGTTTAATCATTGGAATTGTTTTAATGATAGCCGCTATACCATTTCACTGTATAGCAAAAAAACATAATGCTTTATACGTAATAAGCTTTTTGCTAAACACTATTGCTAACGGCTTTTCACTTTCAGCACTTTATACTTCCAAAAAAACTAATCTAATTTTTGACGATTTACTTCTTGCAATTATTCCGTCGGCAATTATTTTACTTTTAACCTATTTGTTATTAAGAAAGTCTAAAAAAATTGCGCTAACTATTATCGTAATACTAAACACCTTACTAACAATTGCATTTACAATTTTTTGGATAATACGTGGTGGCGTATTTTATAGTTTCGGCTTTTTCTGTTCTTTGATTTTGCTGTTTTATCTTTGTGTTTTCGGTGTAACAGTCAATCACAACGAACGCTCGGTTCTGCGCGATATTTCTTTCGGAAGTTTTGGCGCTTTCGTTATTTTAACTATCGTCGTTTTGTTTATTATATCCGAAGGTGAAATAATTGACGGATTGGACGTTCCCGACATAGACCTTAATAGCCGTAAAAACAAACCAAAATCACAAATTTAAAGCACCCTTTCGGGTGCTTTTTTATTTTGCCTCAGGCAAGCCTGCAAATGAAGTTAAAATTGAATAAATAAACGCTACTGCTGAAGCAGACAGCACCATTGTCCAGTTAACCTCACTTATAAGCGCGCCAACAGTTATAAGGGAAGCCGCAGTCTGTGCAAAGGTCTTTACCGCG
>JAGAPJ010000099.1 GCA_017623315.1 Clostridia bacterium
ACAGATTGACAACAAATTTGTTTTTTCCCTGATGTAATATGAATGAGTATGAAGTTCGGGAAAGTCAGCAGAATAAAGGATTTGAATGAATATGAATAGATGTGAATTGTTGGAGAAACTTTTCCCCACAATGAAACCGTTGGATTAAGAAAACTAACACCCTATGACCGTAAAAAGTCATAGGGTGTTTTTGTACATAGTAAACTTATTGTCTTTGTGATATAATCATTTAGAAATCTCATCAATTTTATTTGCTAATTCCGATACATAGTTATAAAGTTCATTACTGCTAATATAATACCATTCTTTTTCATCACCATCTGCATCATAAAGCCATACCTCGAGTTTACCATAAAAATCATTCACCCTCAAATATGCTCCATCAAAGAAATATACGGTTATTCCAAAATTCGGTGTGCCGCCTTCTCCTGTTCCTTTGCCCTCATATTTTGATACATTGTATAATTCTATAAATTTAGCAGAATCTTCTTCATTCAACTCATATTCTACCGTATTATGAGTCCAAACTATTATTTTTTCAACTTGATTTTTTTCAACTTTTTGTATTTTCTGGCAAGCAGTAAGTAGTGATACGAGCAAAATTATTACAAATAATGTGAAAAAGATGGATGTCTTACAATGCTTTTTCATACAGCCTATCTCCTTTCTAAATCTAATCAACCGATAAAATCATAGTTAATTTAACCATTTTTGTTATTATAGCATAAAGTGAAGTTGCTTATCAACCTTTAGTATTCACAAGGTTAATTTTGGGCCATTTTTTAGACCATTTCAGAGGTATGATATGTCCCGAAAAGGTAATTTGAGGTAAGATAATTTTTTGAGGGTAAAAATGCAGTCTTTGAAACGGGCAAGAAAAATCGCAATATAACAAGATGAAGTAAGATATTTTGCTTTCAATTTTATAACCTTTGCATACTCCCCACGATGAAGCCTTTGGATTAAAAAATTAACACACTATGATTAAAAGTCATAGTGTGTTTTTTATACTGCAGTTTTAGTTTGGTTGTTTTATAATAAATTAAAAGGGGTGTGTTATGGTGAGAATTAAAATAACTGTTATGCGAAAAGCAAGATATGATGATTTAATTGAAAAATACGAAAACCCAATTGAGCACGCCTGTGATATGGTTGAATGTAATGTCTTTTATTCTAATGGTGAAAAGCCCGATGGCTTTTGTGACAGTGCGTGGGAAAGCATTTCGCCATTTGTTAAAGTATTGGCGGAAGGCGGCGATAATTTTTACGACGGATGGATGAAAGACCCAAAATCGGCAATGATATCCTGTAACGATGGTTTTCGCCCCGTTAGTTTTTATATTGAAGTTTGTGAATAGGTGATTTTATGTTAAAATTTATTTGTTACCCAAAATGTACTACCTGCCAAAAGGCACAAAAATGGTTAATTGATAATAATATAGCGTATGAATTACGTGATATTAAGCTTAATAATCCAACAAATGAAGAATTAAGCGACTGGTATAATAAAAGCGGCTTGACTATAAAGAAATTTTTTAACACAAGCGGGCTTCTATATAAAGCGTTAGATCTTAAAAATAAGTTGCCCGAAATGAGTGAGGAAGAAATGTTACGTCTTCTTGCAACTGACGGTATGCTTGTAAAACGCCCCTTGCTTATTGGGGAAGATTTTGTACTTGTAGGATTTAAGGAAAGTGAATGGCAAGAAAAGTTATAAATTAAAAATGACCTCCAATTTTGGAGGTCATTTTTTGTATTATTTAGTACCGAAAATTCGGTCGCCTGCGTCGCCAAGACCGGGGAGAATGTAGCAATGATCGTTTAGGCAATCGTCAAGACCTGCACAGTAAACAGGAACGTCGGGATGCGCGGTTGTGAAGGCTTCAAGACCTTCGGGCGCGGCTATAATGCAAAGGAATTTAATGCGCTTGGGGTTAAATTCCTTAATACGTGCAACTGCGTCAATTGCGCTGCCGCCTGTTGCAAGCATAGGGTCAAGCACAAAAACATCGCGTTCGTCAAGGTCAGCGGGTAATTTGCAGTAATAGTCAATGGGCTTGTGAGTTTCAGGGTCGCGGTACATACCGATATGACCAACCTTAGCGGCGGGGATAAGGGTTAAAAGACCGTCAACCATACCAAGACCTGCGCGAAGAATAGGCACAAACGCCATTTTTCTGCCTGCAAGCTTTTTGGTGGTAGCTGTCATTAGAGGTGTTTCGGTTTTTACTTCCTTTAATGGAAGGTCGCGTGTTGATTCATAACACATAAGCATTGCAATTTCGTTTATAAGCTCACGAAATTGCTTGGTGCCTGTGCGCTTGTCACGCAAAATGGTAAGCTTGTGCTGAATAAGGGGATGGTCCATTACGAAAACGTTGTTTTTCATTTTTTGTTCCTCACTTATTTATTTTCTATTTGTGTGATTTTATCAATTCTTGCTTGATGACGTCCGCCTTCAAATTCGGTGTTTACAAATAAATCAACAAGCTCTAAAGCGGTGCCTACGCCAATAACACGACCGCCAAGGCACAAAACGTTTGAATTATTGTGAAGACGGGTGAATTTAGCTGAAAAATGCTCGCTTACTGCGGCGGCGCGTATGCCCTTGTGCTTATTTGCGGCAATTGACATACCAATACCTGTACCGCAAACTAAAATACCAAGCTCACATTCGCTATTTTGTATGCTTTCGCACACCTTTTCGGCAACGTCGGGATAATCTACTGATACGTTTTCATAAATGCCGAAATCTTGTACTTCAAAGCCGTTTTCTTCTAAGTGCTTTAAAATAGCGGTTTTATGTACGAAACCACCGTGGTCACAACCCAAGGCAATTTTCATGATTTTTCATTCTCCTTTTTCATTTTAAGCTCGCGTTCGGCTTGGGGAAGCCTTAAATAAAATGGTAAAAGCTCGCTTGGTGATAAGATTTCACCCTTTTGGAAACTTTCAATTGCGGCATAGCCAACACCGACAGCGTTTTGAAATTCGCGTGACTGGTGAGCCATTTTAACGTTTTTAATATCACATGCGGTTTTATAGAATAAAGCCGCGCCGTCACCAACAATTATAACACATTTATGTTGGCTTTGCGACAATTTTTTAATTTCTTCTAAAAGCTCGTTACCTAGAAGTGCGCGGTCGTCACAAAGGCGGGTGATTTTACCGTTTTCAATATCAAAAAGCGCATTATAAAACTGGTTACAACGGGCATCCATAACGGCGCATACTATACAGTCGGTATCGCAGTAGCTTTGTGCCATTGCATAAAGGGTAGAAACCGCCGCGCAGGGCAGTTTTTTTGCAGCCGCAAGACCTTTAACAGCGCTTATGCCAATTCTTACACCTGTAAACGAGCCTGGACCATTAGAAATTGCAAAGCCTTCAATATCGTTTATATTAATTTTTGCAGCTTTTAGGGTGCTTTCAATCATCGGCATAAGGGTTTGCGAATGTGTAAGCTTTACGTTTACAAAAGCGTTTGCCAAAAGCTTATTACCGTCCAAAATAGCAACGCTTGCGGGGGAAGCTGAACATTCAATAGCTAAAATTTTCAAATTATTCACCTTTTTGTGTAATTATAATTTCGCGTGTAGTGTCGTCAATTTTATTAATTTCTACATAAATTGTGTTATCGGGTAGGGCGGCTTCAATGTTTTCGCTCCATTCAGCCGCTATAACACCGCCCTCGTCGATATAATCGAAAAAGCCGGTGGAATATAAATCCTCCCAACCGTTTACACGGTACATATCAAAATGATAAAGGGGAAGTCGACCGCTTGGGTATTCGTTTATAAGCGCAAAGGTGGGGGAGGTCACGGTATCGGTAGAACCTAAACCTTTAGCCAAACCGCGTGTAAAACAGGTTTTACCCATACCCAAACCGCCACGATAGGCAATTACACAACCATCTTTTATTGTTTCGCCCAAGGCCTTACCGATGCTTTCGGTGTCTTCGGGGCAAAGTGATAAGAATTTTTGCATAAATTTATCCTTCAAATTAAACTTTCAAAATATTATATTGCTATTAAACTAGGATTGAGGTTATTATAACATATTTTTTCCATTTATGAAAGTGTTACTTGAATATTTCATTAAAATAAAATATAATAAATTAGAAATATTATTTGAAAGGACTATTTTAGTTGCGACATTTATTTGCTAAATTTGCAGATTTTGTGCGTGAGTCGGATAAAATATTGCTGTCGCTTTTGTTTTTAGCGGCGGGGTATGGATGTATTGCAGTTTTTTCGGCAACGCATTATATGGAAAGTCTACGCCCGTTTATTGTGCATACATTTTGTCTTGTTGCGGGCTTTGGCGTAATTTTGGTTGGTAGTTTATTTGAATATAACTATTACATAAAGCTATGGCCTTTATTTGCAGTTGCAGGCATTGTACCTGTCGTTTTAACATTTTTTATTGGTTATGCGCCCGCGGGTACCGACGACAAAGCTTGGCTAGATTTAGGCTTTACAACCTTTCAACCGTCCGAGCTTTTAAAGGTTTGTTTTATTATTACCTTTGCAACCCACTTGGCAAAGGTTAAGAAAACTGTCAATAAGCCTAAAACCTTAATTCCGCTTTGTATACACGGTGCTATTCCTGTAATTTTAATTCACTTCCAAGGTGACGATGGCACGGCGCTTGTATTTGCTATAATTTTTGTTTCTATGCTGTGGGCTGCAGGGGTTTCTTGGAAGTACTTCTTAGCGGCGTTTATAACGTTGGTTGTGTCATCACCAATTATTTACTTTTTTATTATGAATAACAGCCAGCGTGAACGACTTAAAAATATGTTTGATATTGATGCTGACATTTTAGGTGTTGGTTGGCAGCAGTACCGCGGAAGACAGGCTTTGGCAAACGGTGGCTTTTGGGGTCAGGGGTATTTAAACGGTGATTTGACCCAAATCGGTAAAAGCGGTGTTCCCGAAGGACATAACGACTTTATTTTTGTAACCATTGGTGAAGAACTTGGCTTTTTAGGTTGTATGGCAGTTATTATAATACTTGCGGCAATTTGTATAAGGTGCTTACAGGTTGCAAAGCTTTCATCACAAGATGAAGGTAAATATATTTGTGTTGGTATTTTTGCAATGCTATTTGCACAAATGGTTATTAATATCGGTATGTGTACTTCAATTACCCCCGTTATAGGTGTAACTTTACCGTTTTTCAGCGCAGGTGGTACCTCGCTTTTGTGTCTATTTTCAGGTATGATGTTGGTGCACAACATTTATATGCACCGTAATTCTCGCACAATTCATATACGTGGATAAAGTTAAAGCCTTTCGCTTCGGCGAAAGGCTTTTTTAAGGTATTCTTGGCATTTTAAAGGCAGTATAATCGGTTTTAAAGGTTTTGTAAAAATGTCGGCTGGGGTAAAGCACCTCGCCGTTTATTAAAATTATATACTCACTGCAAAAACGCGTTATGCAGTCGCAGTTAACTATAAACGAGCGGCTGATTTTTAAAAAACGGCCTTGTGGTAGGGCATTAAAAACACGCGCCATAGTTTTATTACAATGGAGCGCTTGGTTAGTAAGATGAATATAACAGTGTTTGTTATTAGCCTCAAGGTAAAAAATATCGTTGGCATTAATACAAATATTTTCAAAACCGTCGCTTAATATTAACGGTGTTGATAGAAAGGATGCGAAAAAATCCTCAAGCATTTCGAAAAGTAAATCTTCACATAGCGGCATATGTAAAAAGTTATAGGCGTTAATTTTAAATGCGTCGGCAGCATGGCAAAGATTTTCAGAAAAAACTATAATAGGAATTTGACTTTTATTTTTGCAAAGGTATTGTGCAAATTTTATATTGTTTTCATTTTTAAATGAAATAAAAAGTAGAGTGTAGTTTTGCTTAATAGATAAAATGTCCGTATCATTGCTTATAATATCGACAACCAGTTCCAATTTCTTATAATTAGAAAAAATATATAATATGCGCTTAATTTGTTTAATATTTAAAAAATCATCACCGCAAATAGCAATTCTCATAGTAACAGTTCCTTAAACAAATAATTCGGCAGTATTTCGGGAGGGAAATACTGCTTTTTTTGTTATCATTTTAACATTTATATACATATAATGTCAATATAAAACGTCAAAAAACCGCCTTTTTTGATATTTGCTCCCTAAATTTGACATTTTGCTCCAAATTTTGACAAAGTTTTTAACCCCATCGCTAAAATCGGTTTACTTGTAAAAAATTGGGAATTCGTTTTTACAAAAATGCTTCCAATTTCTTGCTAATTGATTGAAGGGGTTATGTAAAATGCAAAATTGTTTATTAAAGCCGTTAATTTTAAAAATCAAAGAACAAGATATGACGGCTTTTCCTTTGGTTTTTGATGAATTTAAAAGGCTTATAAATTTTTACGGTGCAAAGCTTTGCTATGAGGATGCCGCATCAGAGCTTACGCTATTTTTAATTGAGTTGTTATATGAAATTAATATTACAAGATTTCCCGATGATAATGGAGAAGATATTCACAAATATATAGCTGCTTCTATTAAAAATAAATATATTGCTTTATCCCGTGCGAAATTACAAAACACAATTTTTGAAAACGAGCTTTGGGAAGAATGTTGCGGTTATGTTGAAGATTTTGATAATAGTTTTTGTTTTGCCCAAGGAATAGGGTGTTTAAGTGGGGTACAGCGGCGGATTATTTTGTATCATTACGTTTACGGTTACAGTATTGCTGAAATTGCAAAACGCATGGGCATTACTCGTCAAGCGGTAAACCGAACTAAAAATCAGGCTTTGGTAAATTTGCGAAGGGAGTTGGGTGTTGGTGAAGATGTGCTTATATGACGTGCGGTTGTTTCGCGTAAGGGATGCTTTCGATAATATAAAATCGCAAACAGGGGTGTTTTATATTTTTGAAAATGCGGTGGCTGCGGCAAAAAAATCAGGTCAAAATGTTTATAACCATAAAAAAGAATGTGTTTGGAATTATAAGGAGGAACTTAAAAATGGCAAAATATAAAAATCCCGTTCTTAAAAAGGGCGGACATAAGGTAACAAGCCCATTTGGTATGCGTACTATTTGGGGTAAAAAACAAATGCACAACGGTATTGATTTAGTTGGCGAAGGCGCAACCCTTGATTACATAATTGCTTTCGATGACGGTGTGGTTAAAATTTCAAAGTATTCGGCAACT
>JAGAPJ010000100.1 GCA_017623315.1 Clostridia bacterium
ACCGCAGTATTTTCTCCGCAGAGAAAATACAAGACCGTTGGTTCAAGTCCTTCCTCCGCAACCAGAAAAAAGTCCTGTTCGAAAGAACAGGACTTTTTTCAACTAAATCCACCCTAACGGGTGGGTGAAATATTGCTTCGCAATGTGAAATTCTCGCTTTGCTCGAGTGAAATCGCTGCGGCGGTGGGTGGATTTAATTTCATCTGCTTAGCAGATTTCATCCAAGTTTTGCTTGGATTTCATCGTGCATTAGCACGATTTCACTAACATTTTGCATCCCTGTCGCTTTTATGCTATAATACACTTGAGGTGGTGATGAGATGAAAAAGATAGTTGCATTTTTGCTTGTTGTTGCGTTGATTTTATGCTTATGTGCTTGTTCTCCGAAGCATTATGATGAAAATAATATTTCAGAGTTATATGACAAAGAATGGATAGTCGGAAAATCGCGTGAACAAATTGAAGATAAGTATGGTGAGTTTAAGCGAGAATATGTATCGGACACTGGTGAAAATGTCGGTTCATATTATGTTAATTATGAAAATAATGGTATGGATCCAAGTTATATTCACGATACTTATTTTGTGATATTTAATGATGAAGATATTGCTGTTGATGCTTATTTTAGAGAAACAAGCATCGGTGGATAAAAATATAAAGAAAATTCTTGGTTTTCACCCAGTTCTTTTTCGGACACGAATGACAAAAATCCCGTTCACGAAAGTGGGCGGGATTTTTACTTATTACCTTTTCACTCTTCACTTTTCACTCTTCACTAAGTTCGCATTCGGGATCTTGGGAAAGTAACAAGTAATAGTGAAGAGTGAAGAAGTAATGTGTGGCTTCGCCACGGATTATAAAATACAATGCTCCGCATTGATTTATTGCCGCTTTTATGCTATACTACACATAGGCGGTGATTTTGTGAATTTTAACAAATCTAATATCTGGACAACAATTTCATACTTTTATCTTTTTTTTACTTGTGGTTATAATTATTTATAATCCTGATTTTTTGAAAATTGAAAATTGTTTGTTATTTGTTCCGTTGTATATTCCAATTATTATTGCCTCGCATATAAAACACAAAAAAGATGAATTTGCTGAAGGCTTTATTTGGGAAACTAGATGGTCGTTGATTATTGTTACAGCAATTGTTGTTATAGTTAAAATCATAGTAAGTAATTTTAAATAATTTTAGGTTTTTAGGCACATATAATTCGTGCCATTAAGTTCAAAACACCCAAAAACGAAAACAGTCACCTTTAGGGTGGCTGTTTTCATTTTTAATTATGAAAGAAAGATTTTAATTTTCGGCTTCGGGTTATGAGCACGGCGAGCGGTGCTCGTTGGGTGAGGTTGCGACCGCCGCCAGTGGCGGATAAAGGGAGCAAAACGAAGCGCCGCGGTCGACAAGTGCGCCACGCTCCAAGTGAGCGCAATGTCGGGCACCGCAAGAGGAGGAGACTTAAGGAAGGAAAGTGCTATATTTACAAATAAATTTAAATATAAGACCGTTGGTTCAAGCTCTCGGCTGCCGCCTCGGTCGGTGCTTCTGTGCTTCGCACAGAGGTGTCCACCGGACACCCGCACCCTGTCCCCGCAACCAAAAAAAACTCTTCGCTCCTTTTGGAGTGGAGAGTTTTTTCTTATTGTAGGAGTTGAACCTGTGACCGACGTTTTATACACACAATCACCTCCTATAAGTAATATGGCTTGACCTATTGGCCAAGCCATAAATTATTCATTTAAAAGACACTTTGTTATACGCTCAGCAAGTTTATGCTTTGTTGGCGGATGAATGTCATCATCCTCACAAACATCAGCTGAAATTATTGTTTTTACGAAAGGTGCTTTTGACTGAATATCTATTTGTGCCTGTTGAATATATGGCCAACCCTCGCCACCACGAATAAAATTTGCTATCTGAATTACAATAAAAGGCAGTTTATCATTTAATAAATCCCTGCGCCAAATTCTTATAAGTTCAGCAAGCTCATCAACATAGACCTTGCCCTCTTCGACTGTTGAATCGCTTTCACCCTGATACCAAATTACAGCAGAAACCGGGTACGGCTTAACCTGTGAAAAGGCATAATCATAGAGAACACCGTCTCCATTCCACTCACTGTATTCCTCACAAGAATGTCCCCAACCTCTATTTTCAAGAGGAATATCAATACCTATCTTTTTAAACGTGTCCTTAGGCACCCAACTTTCAATTATTGAAGCACCCTGATAACATGCGATGAGTCCAACAGGAATATCCTTTTCTTTCGAGACCGCATTACCAACTAAGTATCCCAAAGCCGACCAATGATCTATGTTGTTAATATCAGCAACAAGCCATCCGTCATCCGATGTATAATACTCATTCTTCTCAATTCTGTCGGTTGTGTATAAACGAAGCTTATTGTTTGATTCATACATTTCTTTTGGTGTATTTGACTCGTTAAGTTTAAACTGCAAGTTTGACTGACCTGCAAGAAGGTAAACCTCTCCTACATAAATATCGTTTAGAACTATTTGTTCTCCGTTTAGAATTACTTCCATTTCGTAGGGACCGCCATACTCCATAGACGGAAGCTCAAGCATCCATTCATCCTTGTCTGAAGAAATGGTTTTGAAGTTTCCTGCAAAGCGAACAGAAACTATACCCTTTCCTTCACCGAATACACGAATAGGACAATTTCTTGCAAAAACCATATGCGATCTAAAGATTTTATTTAAATTCATACAAAGCACCCTCTTTGTACAAATTATAACATACTAAAATCTCTAAATCAAGCCGAAAAACCAGTATACAAACCAAAACAAATGCGCCACGCTCCAAGTGAGCGCAATGTCGGGCACCGCAAGAGGAGGAGACTTAAGGAAGGAAAGTGCTATATTTACAAATAAATTTAAGTATAACACCGTTGATTCAAGTCACACCGAAGCAACCAAAACTTAATAGATATCCTATGCACAAAACAGCTTTTGGAAAGAAATTCGACTAAAATATATTGCTTAAAATACTGCGTTGTGCTAAAATGTTTTATAAGGGAGGAAATTTAAATGAGAAATTTAACAATAAAAAGAACAAAAAGTTTTGTTGGCTGTCTTGGAAAAATGAAAATTTATATAGAAGACCCCGCATCGAACGAAATAATTATAAATAATGTTTCCTGCCGAAAAATTGGAGAGCTGAAAAACGGAGAAGAAAAAACATTTCAAATTGGGGTGCAAGAGGCAAAGGTATTTGTAATTGCAGATACGCTAAGTAAGGATTATTGCAATGATTATTATCAACTTTCCGATGGGGAAGAAGATATTTTTCTTTCCGGCAAAAACAAGTTTAACCCTATTAGAGGAAACGCTTTTTGTTTTGATAATAATGATACAGGTGATGTTGTAGCAAACCGTAAACGCGGCACAAAAAAGGGCGCAGTTGTATTAGTAGTATCCGCAATTATAGGTGCTATTATTGGTAGCGTTATTTCGTTGGCGTCAATTATTCCAAACCTGTTTATAGATGATACATCCGAAGCAAAGTTTTTTCTTCAAATGGTATTAGCATAACGTTGACTGATGAATTTAAAAAAGCAAATATTGAAAATTACACCGTTGCATACGATTCAAAAAACGTTGCAGTATTTGTTATAAAGGAACCTTTTACATTATCCGAAGGATTTGAAAATTATACTGTTCAGCAATATGCGGATTTGGTAATTGAAAACAACGGTTTAGATTGCGATTCACCAAAATTTGAAAATGGACTTACATATTTTAATTATGAATTTACAAGCCTAGAGGATAATGAGTGTTATACATATTTTTCTTACGTATATAAAGCTGATGATGCTTTTTGGTTAGTTCAATTTGCTACCTTAAAGGAAAATGCTAATAAATATGCACAGCAAATTACAAATTGGGCAAAATCAGTGGAGTTCTCTAACTAGAACAGTATTTTAATATTGGCATCTATTTCGGTACCACTTGCCATGGTTGGCTACCAAAATAGATGACAGCCCGATAAACCCAGTAACCACAACGGTTTCTGTTTTTTTCGTGCCCCAAATAACAGTAAAAATATAAAGATGCCATCCTCCGAAAATCGATTTTTGGGGGACTTGAACTAAAACATCAAGAATTCAGGGTCAGACTTTGCGATTATTTTCGCAAAGTCTGACCCTTTACTATTTTTATAATTGTTAAATGTTTATATCTGAAACCAGATGTGAAGAATTGTGATTGCATTAAAGCCATGCTAGAGAATTCTTTAATTATATGATATAATATTAAAAAGTTATAACTTTTTTAAGACCAACGCCTAAAAAAACGTACTTAATTGGTGAAAGCGCTTTTAGGTCAGACAAGGGAGGTGGACAACATGGATGATCTGAGAATCATAGAACTCTATTTTGAAAGAGACGAACAGGCAATCAAAGAAACGGATTCAAAGTACGGAAAGCTATGTCATAGCATCGCGTACAACATTCTAAACAATCGTGAAGATTCTGAAGAGTGTGTCAATGATACATATGTTGGAGTGTGGAATGCAATTCCACCAACAAGACCGAATAATTTTATGTGCTTTGTTTGCAAAATTGCAAGAAATCTGTCTTTGAAACGGTTGGGTTCTATTAAGCGAGAAAAGCGTTCGGCTGATATGCTTTTATCTTTTGAAGAACTCGCCGCAGTATTGCCAGATGAACGGTATGCACCAAATATAAGCGATGAAGATATCGGCAAGGTTATCAGTGAGTTTCTTCGCAATCAAAAGGAAGATGCTAAAAATGTTTTCATTCGCAAGTATTACTTTTTCGATTCTATCAGCGAAATTGCCAAGCGCTATTCTTTTACCGAGAGTAAGGTTAAGAACATGTTGTTCTACACCCGAAACAAGCTAAAAGACTATCTAATTAAGGAGGGCGTTGAAATATGAAAACACCAAGAATTGTAAATGCTATTGAAAATATTGATGATGAACTTGTTTCCAGTGTTTTCGAGAGCAAGAAAAAGAAGAATTGGGTTAAGTGGGTAGCTTTAGCTGCCTGCTTTGCCGTGTTGGTTATTGCTGGGACTGCTATTTTACCATCATTACTTGGAAATGATATAATCAATCCCGTAGAAACGGATGGAAGGTATAAAGATTTTACCATAAGTACCAAGAATGTTGCTATTGTATGGCCTTGGGAGTATTTAGCAGAATCCGAGAGACCTTACGAGACTGAACTTAATGGTGTGAAATACGAGAAAACAAGTGGTCGTACAGTATCAAAAGAATTGATTGGCGATAAAATAGGAAATTATAATATTGTAGGATACGATGGTATTACAGATAAGCGGCACACAGTAGTTTGTGCTGTTTATCAGTTAAAAAATATCAGTCAAACTCAATTTATCGCCGTTAAGATAACGGATAGCTATTATGTTTTTAAAAACGCTGTTTATAACCCACCTCAAACCTTGGGAGAATTGTTTGAAAGGGTGGATTTATCTCAGTTTTTGAAATTAGAGCGCTTTTCTGAAAACGGTAACGGACCCGATGCAAAGCACTTTGTTTTAAATGATGATAAATATGTGTGGGAAGTTCTATCTACTTGCAAAAATGCCGCTTTTATAGACGAGGACGAAGTATACTGGCATCCTTATGAAAGAGATTTTATATCCTTTACCATTTCTTCCGAGGCTCTGGGCATTTATAAGCACAGACTTTTAATAACTGCCGACGGGTATTTAACGACAAATGCTTTTGATTGGGGATATCTTTACTATATAGGTGAAGAAGCCACAGGAAAAATCATAAAATATGCAAAGAAAAATTCTACTAAGACTGAGTACGAGCCGTACAGTAACAGTAACTCTATTTGTGGCAAGATTGTTGAAATTACCGACGATTATATCTTGGTTGATGATTCGATTTTGTGTAAGGATGAGGCAGACGGTATAACTTATAAGATTTTGATTAACGATATCCGAATTTCTCGTTATGTGGATAGAGACATCATCGAGGTCGGTGATACCGTGGAGATATCATATAACGGTGAAATTGATAAGCAGAGTTCAAATACTATTAGTAATGCTTTCTCAATTTCTGATGTTGATATACTCTATGAAGATGAGATTGAAGAACAAAATTTTAATGAACAAAATTATAATGCAGATAGTAGCAGTACCGTAAGTAAAGAAGCTGATTTTGTTTCCAAATAACTATATGTTCGTTAAAGAGAGCAATATCTATTTCGGTGCAACTTACCAAAAAATCTCAGATACCCGAAGGGTGTCTGAGATTTTTCTTGTTATGAAGAAAAACTTAAATTTAGCGGTATCAAGGGTTATGAGCACGGCAAGGGCGCCCATTGAAACCTCGAATATGTTATGATATACTAAATTTAGCAATGTTTTTTGCAATTCTACGTTTCGTTTGTTTTTATTTTTTCATAATTTTTGTAAAATACATTGTGAAGGAGTGTGTATAAATGGATCAAATAAAGATAGGTAGATTTATTGCCAAGCTTCGCAAAGAACAAAAAATGACACAGTTCGATTTGGCTACAAAAATAGGTGTTACTGACCGTGCAATTTCCAAATGGGAAAATGGCAGGGGATTACCCGATATATCGATTATAAGCGCATTATGTGAGGCACTTGAAATTTCGATTGATGAGCTATTAGAGGGTGAACGAATTGAAAATTCAGAAAAGTTAAAGATTGCGCATAAAAATTTGCTTAATATTTTAGGTGAGCGTGAACGCGAGATGAAAAAAGCCAAAAGCTTAAAGTTGTTAATTTCAGTATTATCTATAATTGTAATCTTTATTTGTGTTATGTTTACACCAATGTTATATGCTCAATTCCGTGGGGACGGTTATTCTTTTTCGGCGGCTTATGCTACACAACTTGCCAATTCTGTATCAAAGTCGATTTTGAAAGGTGAATTTTCAAAAGCTTCTAAATCAATCGGGTTTGTTAATAAAAACAGGGCTGTTGCAGAAAATCAATGGGCCTTAGAAATGGAAAATTTATTTAAAGAGGATTTATCAATAAGGCAACTCACTGTTTCACGTATGATTGAAAATGATCGATTTGTATCGGGCAATGCAACAATGATAATTTATGATTATATAAGTGACAAAAAATATGTGTTTGATTTTCAAATTGCATTTGATGATGGCGGTATCGCCTTTATGGGTTGCAGTGATAATATTGAAGACGGACGCGAAAAGGAAATTATGCTACGTATTGAAAATACGATTTGCACATATTATGCGGGTTGACTATATTTAGATAAATTTGGGTTTATGGGTGCCTTCTCCGCTGGAGAAGGCTTTCGGGCGAACACAGTTCGCCCCTACGAATGTATAATTTAATGTGTGCTTTGTAGGGGAGGCGTTTCGCCTCCCGCCTTGGTTTTATCTGTATTTAACGGGAGGGGTGACCCCTCCCCTACGATATACCAATTTAATTAATAGCACACCGTAGGGAACGGATTAATCCGTTCCGTTTATTATTTGCTGTTTTTTCGGAATGGATAAATCCATTCCCTACGAAATATACAATTTAATTATTCTATAATTTCGAATTACGCATTACGAATTCCGAATTTCGCCTCAGCGATAAACCCCAATTTGTCGGTGGGTTTTAATCATCTTAATATAACAAAACCAGTCACTATTAAGGCGACTGGTTTTTACTATTTATTTAATATTCTTTCAATTTGTGTCTTAACGAGAACAAACGCCTGCTCGTTTTTGCCGCCGTTTAAAATAATATCGGCAAATACCTTTGTGGGATTAACATAGGTGTTGTGCATCGGTTTAACGGTGGTTAAATATTGGTCGATAACGCTGTCAAGGTCGCGTCCTCGCTCCTGCATATCACGTTTTGCACGGCGGAGAATGCGTTCATCGGCATCAGTTTCAACATAAATTTTTAGGTCCATACATTTTCGCAAATCGGGGTCGTGGAAGATAAGAATACCGTCAATTAAAATAATCGGGCGGGGCTTAATTTCGGTAACCCTGTCGCTTCGGGTGTGGCGAGTGAAATCATACACAGGGCAAAGCGCGGTATTACCGTTTTTAAGTTCTTCCAAATGGCGCACCATAAGGTCAAATTCTAACGCTTCGGGCGCGTCATAGTTAAGGTGTGCACGTTCATCTAACGGTAAATCATCATGCGGGAGGTAGTAATTGTCACAGCTAATTAGCGAAACGTCGTTTGGAAAAGCTTCTTTAATGCGCTGTGCAAAGGTTGATTTACCCGAACCGCTGCCGCCTGCAATGCCGATAATGTATGGTTTCATATTTTGCGCTCCTATAATCTTTAACTTTAAAGTAAGTATACCTTAAAAAGTGTAAGGGTGTCAAGTGGGTGAATTGGTTTAAAATTGGAGTGAGAGATTTTGCGGCTTTATACGTCTAATTAATGTGTATTTTATATTTGTAAAAACTGGGGTTTATCGCTGGGGCGAAATTCGGAATTCGTAATGCGTAATTCGGAATTATAGAACAATTAAATTGTATATTTCGTAGGGGCGATTCACGAATCGCCCGTTGAGATTAACTATTGTTTTCGGACAATTCGTGAATTGTCCCTACGATGTGCAACCAATTCAACCGAGCGATAAACTATAATTCGAACCTAATTTCGACAAAAAGTAACAAATTATCGAAAAATCATAAGAACACTATTGACAATCACGCGACCATATGGTATTATATATACACACCACAAGATTGGGGGAATAGGATGACCAAGAAATATCCCGGAACAACAATAGAGGTTCTTGCAATGCAAAAAGGCAGTTCACGTTTGCTGTTTGACGGTATATTTGCCGCAGGAGGCATCACACTTTCTCAGGTTTCGAATATGACGGGACTTGAGCCATATCTTATTCAAAACTGGGTGAAACGAAAATTTGTAAGCTCACCAGTTAAAAAATTGTATTCTAGACAGCAATTTGCCCGAATTATTATCATAAATATGTTAAGGGAATCCCTACAAATCGAGTCTATCTGTAATTTAATACAGGTTATCGGCGGTCAGGTCGATAACGAATTTGACGACCTTATAAAAGATAATGAGCTTTACCATAGGTATTGGGACATGATTTGCGAGGGTGATATTGATATATCTGATAAATCGGCAGTTTTGAAGGCTGCGCAAAAAGCTGCAGAGGGTTTTGAAGAAAAAAATCCTGCAGAAAAGCAAAAGCTTGTAAGAATTTTGGAAATTATGCTATATGCGCATACGGCGGCAAAGCTTCGCGACTCGGCAAAAGAGTTGCTTTCAACTTTGCAATAAAAATTTTAAGAAGGGGGTAAAACAAAATGTTTTTAGTTGAATGGTGGAATTCTTTAGGTTTGGCATTACAAATCTTTTACTGCATCGCTATTCCTGCAACGCTTGTGTTGTTGATACAAACAATACTTATGTTTATAGGAATTGGTGACGGCGACGCTGATTTTGACGCACCTGACGTCGATTTTGACGGTGACGGAATACCTGACGACTTTGATATGGATATAGACGACGTAGCAGGTCTTGAAAGTTTGCACATCTTTACAGTAAGAGGTATAATTGCTTTCTTCGTTATATTTGGTTGGGTCGGTGTTGTGATGCAGTCTGCGGATATAATGCTACCAATCACGTTAATTGTGGCAACAGCTTGCGGTTTTGCTATGATGGTGCTAATAGCTTATTTATTTAAGCTGGTTATGCGCCTAAAAAGCAACGGTACTGCGGATAACCGAAACGCCCTGGGGTCCGCCGGAAAGGTGTACCTCACTATACCGCCTGCCCGTTCGGGCGAGGGTAAAATCAACATAATGCTTCAAGGTGCTTATGTTGAACGTAATGCCGTTACCGATGAAGCGGAATCTATCCCCACCGGCTGCGAGATAATCGTTGTCGGCACAAGCGGACAGACAAGTTTAGTCGTTAAACGTAAATAAATTTTAAAAATTGGAGGAAAATTTTATGAACCCTGGAATCATCTTTCTAATCACTGCAATCGTGCTTGTTTTGGTATCCTTCATAGTATGGATATGCTCACGATACAAAAAGTGTCCTTCTGACAAGATTATGGTAGTTTACGGTTCTATTGGTAAAAACGGTGACGGTTCAAACCGCAGTGCAAAGTGTATTCACGGTGGCGCTGAGTTTATCATTCCTGTTTTTCAATCCTACGCATATTTAGACCTTACTCCCATTTCAATTCAGGTTGACCTTAAAAACGCACTTTCAAAGCAAAATATCCGTATCGACGTTCCTTCAAGATTTACCGTTGGTATTTCTACCGAACCCGGTGTTATGCAAAACGCGGCTGAACGACTTTTAGGTCTTAAGCTTGCCGAAATTCAAGAACTTTCAAAGGATATTATCTTCGGTCAGTTGCGTCTTATTATTGCAACAATGGACATTGAAGAAATTAACACCAACCGTGATAAGTTCCTTGCGGCTGTCAGCGAAAACGTTGAAACCGAGCTTAAAAAGATTGGTCTTCGCCTTATCAACGTTAACGTTACTGACATTAGCGATGAATCGGGTTATATAGCTGCGCTTGGTAAGGAAGCTGCTGCTAAGGCTATTAACGACGCTAAGAAGAGTGTTGCCGAACAGGATAGAGAAGGCTCTATCGGTGAAGCTAATGCTAAAAAGGAACAAAGAATTGAAGTATCTAAAGCCGATTCACTTGCCATTGAGGGTGAAAATGAGGCTAAGATGAAGATTGCAATGTCTGACGCGGCTTTAAGAGAAAAAGAAGCAGAAGCGCTTAAAATTGCAACCACCGCTGAAAAGACTCAGGCAGCAAAGGCTTTGGAGGAATCCTATGCGGCTGAACAGGCAGCTGAAAGAGCAAGACGCGATAAGGAACAGGCAACCTTGGAAGCCGACATTATCGTTCGTGCTGAGGCTAGAAAGAGAGAATTAGAGCTTGCAGCTGAAGCTGAGGCTGAACAAATACGTAGAAAAGCACAAGGTGAGGCTGATGCTATCTATGCTAAGATGGAAGCTGAAGCACGCGGTGCTGAAGAAATTCTTAAAAAGCAGGCGGCAGGTTTTGCCGAGGTTGTTAAATCGGCAGGCGGCGACGCAGATGCCGCACTTAAGCTTCTTATTGCCGATAAGCTTGAAGACCTTATGCGTGTTCAGGTTGACGCTATTAAGAATATTAAGATTGATAAGGTTACTGTTTGGGACGGCGGTCAAAGCGGCGACGGCAGGACATCTACCGCTAACTTTATTTCGGGTATGATGAAGTCTGTGCCTCCTCTTGATGAGGTATTTGCAATGGCAGGTATGCAGTTGCCTTCACTTCTCGGTCAAAAGCTTCCCGAAACAAATGAAGCTGTAACCGAACCCGTTGTAATTGAAGATACTGCTGAGGAAGCAGTAGAGGAATAATCCTTAAATCAAGCTTATTATGGTATGCTTGTGCTATAATAGGGACAAATAACTATATTTATATATATAACTTGAAAAACTCTATAAAAATGTTATATTAAATTTAAGAAAAAGCTTGTTATTATACGAAATTCTCAACTTGTGGAAATGACTTCCACAAGTTGAGATGTGTATGGATAGCCAGGCCGTCCTTGTTAGAGTGAGCTAAAGACTCAATTAGTTACTATTAACACAAGCATATAAAATATTTAAGGAAGTAATTATATGAAGAAAAATATAATAATAGCACTTTTGGTTTCACTTATTATGCTTTCTGGTTGTAGTGGAAAAATTAATAATAGTGATAATTCAGATGCTCAGGATAACATTTTTGAGATAACCGATTTGGGTATATGCTCAAATGATAACCCTTCCTTACCAACGAATGCTAGAGTTCCGTGGGATTTGATTGTAGTAGATGGTAAAATTTTTGTTGGTACTGGGGATTTTGATTCTAATTCCGGTCCTACGTCAATTTGGACCTATGATGACACAACAAAAAAATGGACCGCTTCTGCTTCTGTTGACCAAGAAGCTATTGCAAAGTTTGTTAATTTTAATGGTCAAACTATAGCTTTGGGAACTGATCCAATAGGTGATCCCGAATATGCTGATTGCTACGTTTTGAAAAATGGTACTTGGCAAACTTTTTCTAGTATCAAAGGAGCTTTGCACGTATTTGATGCGGAAGTGTACAACGGTTCAACCTACTACGGTTTGGGGACTGAAAATAATACTTGTGTTGTAGTAAAACAAGATTTAACAACAGGAACATATAAGGATATACCACTGTACAAAAATGGTGTTGATGTAATCACTGCTTTAGAAAAAACTTCTAATGTTAAAAATAAGCGTGTCTATGATCTGTTTTCTGTAAATGGTAGACTTTTCTGTGCTTTCTCTTGTTCATATACTACAGGTAAAACAACAATTGAGTTCTTTGAATTAAAAGATGATAAATTTGAGTTTTGTCAAGCCTTTAAAAACGCAAATCTAAAAATGAACAAAATTGTAAAAAATCAAGTTCTGTTCAATTCCGATGCTATTTACGGAAATAGTTGTTTTTTGTCCTTGGGTGATTTATATAAGACTGAAAACTTTATTCAGTTTGATAAAATAGATGTTCCTAACAATGCTTGTGTTACTGATATGTATGTTGAAAAAAGCAATGGTCAGGAAACTCTTTATGTATTAGCCACCGTTAAGGAAAGTGAAGAATTTAAGAATGTGATTTTTACGTTGGTTGATGATAAATTGACCGAACTGTTTTCTTTCAATAGCTACGCCAGTGCTTTAAGTTTTACAAAATGTGATAATGTGTTTTATGTTGGATTAGGCGGTGCTGAGTCCGAAAATGCAGACAATGGCAAAATACTAAAGATTGAACACTGTTCTGAATAAATTTTTATAATACATAAGATTTTTTCAACTAATTTACAATACCTGAGGGTGGATAGATATGAAAAATTTTTTCCTCAAAGGTTTGCAGTATTTCCTTATGTTTCAAGTTTCGGTGTTGATTGCAATGCTTGTTTCTTTATTATTTATAATTCCAATAAGGTTTTTTGTTATTAATCAGCTTTACCAAACCTGGATATTTTTCGTTATTGCCTTGATTTTAGAAATAGTGTTTATTACATTTTATTTCTATAAAGAAAAAATAGATTTTAAGACCGTCGGTCTTAACAAATTTGTTTCGTCTTGTATTATTGGTGTAATTTTACATTCTGCTCTTTCTTATTTTAATGGATTTTATATGTATACGGCAGGGGCAAGTGTTTCTGAATTGGGGATTATTTGGCAAAGCTACTATTCGAAGCAAACTGTTACGGATATGCGTGAGGTTGCGCTTTTTAGATTGATAATTATTTTTATAATAATTCTGATTTTCAGAATTGGTGCTGTGATTTTAGGATTTTATTTTGGAAAGAAAAAAATTGAAAAATCTCTCCCTCAGTCTTTTGCTACGCAAAATCCAGCTCCCTCGTCAGAGGGAGCCGCAGGCTAATTTGTTCCTAACTTAACACAATCATATAATCTCTTCGGTGATGAATATGACATTTGCGAGATATATAAGCGGTATTTTGTTTGATGACAAATTAGACAAAAATTCTTATTTAAACAATTTGCCAGTTATAAAATTTTTAAAGGAAGAAAAACAGATGTCTTTTTCTTCTAACGTGACATTTTTCGTCGGCGAAAACGGTACGGGTAAATCGACCTTGCTTGAAGCAATTGCTGTTGCTTACGGCTTTAATGCCGAGGGTGGCTCGAAAAACTTTAATTTTTCCACCAATGCTACCCATTCCGAGCTTTGCGAGCATATAGAGCTTGCAAAACGCGGCTATGCTAAGGACGGCTTTTTTCTTCGTGCCGAAAGTCTTTACAACGTTGCAACCAATATTGATGATATGGATAAAGCACCGTCCTTTGATGCACCCATAATTAGTGGGTATGGTGGGGTGTCGTTACATAACCAGTCCCACGGTGAGAGTTTTTTTTCGATTGTACAAAACCGCTTTTTTGGTAACGGGCTTTATATTTTAGACGAGCCCGAAGCTGCATTATCACCAATGAAATTGCTGGCCTTAATGACCGAAATTAATAATTTGGTTGACAAAAATTCACAGTTTATAATTGCTACTCACTCGCCGATATTAATGGCTTTTCCAAATGCTGAAATTTTGGAATTTTCATCAGACGGAATAAAAAGGGTGAATTATCAGGACACACAGCATTTTACGGTTACCAAAAGCTTTTTAGAAAATCCCGAAAAAATGCTTTATTATTTATTTAATGATGATGTAACATAGAAAAAACAGTCACTTTGAGGTGGCTGTTTTTTCTATGTTCTAATTCTTTGTTATTTGGTGCAAAAAGGCAAAAACAGCACCTGCTGTGGTAATTATTCCATAAAAAAGCACGATATAAAAATGCGGTAATGCATTAGCAAAGCTGCTGTTTATAATAGCTCTTTGAAGCTCGACAGCGTGAACAAACGGTAAAACATTTGCAATTTTTTGAAAAATACCGCCGACTAATGCCAAATCAAACCACACGCCCGAAAGCCACGCTGATAGGTTTGTCAGTAGCGCACCGCAAATACCACCCACTTGTTTTACATTAAATACACTTCCGCATAAAAGTCCGAGTGCAATATAAAAAATGGCAATGGGTGTTATGGCAAGAATAGCATATAAAATATTAATTGTAATGGTTAGCCCCAAAAAGACGGATACAATATAACATATTGTGGTTTGTGATAACGCAATAGGTAAAAGTGGTAGCATATAACCCAAAATAAAATCCCACGGCTTAAGGGGTGTAGTGTATAGCCGTTGCAGTAATGCGCTTTCGCGGTCTTTGGCAATTAGCGTGGCGGAAAACAGAGTTATGAATGACAGCCCAAACACCGCAATACCTGGGGACAGCTTTTCAATTTGAAAAAGCGGTGTGGGTACGTTTGACTGAATTGCGCTTAAAAGCAGTAATAAAACAATTGGAAAGCCCAACCCAAAGGCAAGGTTTATGGGGTCACGCAAAATTTCTTTTGCACAGCGTTTTGCAAAGGTTAAGGTTTTCATATTTTTGCCTCCTTTACAATTTTAATAAAGGCATTTTCAAAGGTGTCAGCATTGGCTTTGGCTTTAAGCTCGTCAGCCGTTCCCACAACTAAAAGGCGGCCGTTTTTCATAATGCCAATTCGGTCTGAAAGGGCTTCGGCCTCCTCCATATAGTGTGTGGTAAGTATAATTGTAATTTCGCCCTTAAGCTCACGTATAATATCCCAAAGCTCACTTCTTGCAATGACGTCAAGCCCCAAGGTTGGCTCGTCAAGAAATAAAACCGACGGCTCACTTATAAGTGCCATAGCAATGCTTAATCTTCGTTGCCATCCGCCCGAAAGCTTACCCGCTTTTTTCAAAAGTATATCATTTAAGCTTAAATGTTGTGAAAGAATGTTAATTTTTGCTTGGCTCTTTTCCTTGGAAAAGCTGTTAATACCGCAAATAAGCTGTAAATTTTCCTTTACGGTAAGGTTTGGCGCAACGGCGGTTTCTTGTGGTAAAACACCAATAATATTTTTAATTTCTTCAAACCCATTCGTAATGCTGTTATCACCTATAAAGGCATCACCCGTTGTGGCTTCAGTAAGACCGCAAAGCATTTTAATGGTGGTGGTTTTGCCGGCACCATTAACACCCAAAAGCGAAAAAAGCTCACCATTTTTAATTTCTAAATTAAGACTGTCAACAGCGGTTGTGTCGTTATATTTTTTGGTTAAATTAACCGTTTTTATAGCGTACATAAATACCTCCAAATTAATATTTCGTGTATATTATAGCATTAAATTTTAAAAAAATGTGGTTGTTTTGGTAATCGGTCGGTTTGGGGTGGTAAGTGGTAATATAAAGCCCTTAAAACATAGCTTTTGGTATTGAATTGTCATAAAATTATCGATAAACAATAAAATAATTATTGACAAACAATAATTATTGTGTTATTGTGTAGATGGAAAATAAAGGTAGAGAGGACGGATTTTTTTATGTGGAACAGTAAAAAATCGGTTAATTTATCAATTGTGGTTTGCTTTATACTGTCGGCTATTTTGGTGCTTCTTGCAATATTTGGGCCAATGGTTTTTAAGCTTTATATGACGGCTTACCGCGGCTTTTTACCCGCTGGGGATGCTATGCGTCATCTAAGCCGAACCTTTGTTTTGTGCTTTTATCCGTCGGCGGTTTTTGCGGGTATAATTCTTTATTCGCTTTTAAAGCTGCTTTTCAACATTAAAGGCGGTCAGGTGTTTATAAACCAAAACGTCACGCTTTTAAGGGTGGTTTCGTGGTGTTGCATTGCCATTGCAATTATCACCTTTGTCGGTGCATTTTTCTATATGCCATTTGGCTTTGTGGCATTAGCGGGTGGCTTTGTCGGTATAATGCTTCGTGTGCTTAAAAACGTTATGCAGTCGGCGGTAGAATTACGTGAAGAAAACGATTTAACAATTTAAGGGGGCTAAAAAATGATTGAAATTAATTTAGACATTGTTTTAGCCACACGGCGTATGACGTCGTTAGAACTAGCTGAAAAAATCGGAATTACACAGGCTAATTTGTCGGTGCTTAAAACAGGCAAGGCGCGTGCTGTAAGGTTTTCAACCCTAGAAAGCATTTGCAAGGCTTTGGAATGTCAGCCCGGCGACATTATAAAATATATACCCGAGGAGGATTAAAATGACTGAAAATATTGTTAACGAAAACATTAATCAGGAAAACGAAGTGGTGAAAGAAAAGGCTAAAAAATATTTTCCGCTTACAAAGCGTGACACCGCCTTTGCTGTGTTATTTGCAATTGCATCGGTGTTATTTGCGGGACTTGGTCTTTTTGGCGGCTTTCGTGTGGGTTATACCGTTGCGGCTGTTTCAAGTCTTGTAATTGGTACGGTATATTTATGGAATAAAAACACAAAAATTAGATTTTTTCCGTTGCTTTGTGGTATTTTAGCGTTGGCTTTACCCGCAGTTTTTGTTATTACTTCAAACGGAGCAGTTAGGTTTTGGTCGCTTGTTGCAAATGCCCTAACGGCAATGGTGTGGTTTGGCTCGCTTGTTAATTTGGGTGACTTTGGCGGCGATTTAGAGCTTGTACGCAATTTTATTCGCCAAATAATTTTTGGTATGTTTGGCAAGCTTCCCAAAAGTATAGCATCGCTTTTTGCGGCAAAAAGTCAGCGTAAAACCAGCTTTGGCAAGGCACTTTTAGGTATACTTTTGGCAATTCCCGTTTTAATGATTGTAATACCTCTTTTAATTTCATCCGACGTGGCGTTTGCGGGCTTTATTACAAGCTTTTTTGAAAATATTTCACTTACAATTTTTAAGGTTATAGTTGGTTTAATAATTACACCCTTTGTAATTGCATATTGCTTTGCCCTTAAATACAGCGAGAAAAAAGAATATATACCAAGTAAATTCGGCGGTATTGATAACACAATTGTTATTTCCTTTTTGTCGGTTATTTCAATTTGCTATTTAACCTATTTGTTTTCACAGTTGGCATATTTCTTCAGCGCGTTTAACGGGTTCTTACCCGACGGTTACGAATTTAACGTTTCAACCTATGCCCGCCGCGGATTTTTTGAAATGTCGGCAATTGCGGCAATAAATTTTGCGGTTATATTCGGTGCACTTTTGCTGTCTAAAAAGAAAAAGGGCAAAATGTGTATTCCGTCACGCATTTTGTGCTTATTTATAAGTCTGTTTACCCTTGTTATAATTACCACTGCAATTTCAAAGATGGTGCTTTATATCGGCAGCTTTGGTATGACACGTCTTCGCATTACAACAAGCGCATTTATGGTTTTCCTTGGTATTGTATTTTTAAGTGTGATTTTAAGGCTGTTTATATCAAAGGTTAAGGTGCTTCGTGTGGCGCTTGTCACAGCGGGTACAGTACTGCTTATACTGGGTGTTGCAAACGTTGACCAGGTGGTAGCGGCTTATAATTATAACGCATACAAAAATGACGTTTTAGAGGAAATTGACGTTGGAACAATTTACAACCTTGGTGACGAGGGTATGCCTTACCTTGCAAAACTTTTGAATGAGGACGACGATATTGACGTGGTTGTAAGTGCGCGCGAATATATCGAACGCGCAATACAAAATACCTATTACGACACTGTGTACGATTATGAAACCAATACCTACACAATTCTAGGTAAGAAATACGACAAGCTAGAAAACTTTGGCGTTTACCGTATGAAAGCTTATAAGGTATTGGATGAATTTATAGAAGAACATTCAATGACATATAAATTTGAAGAATAGTAAAACAAAAACGCTCTTGTTGCAAGAGCGTTTTTTCTATTTATCAATTAAATGCTTGCCTATAAGAATGTTTAAAATTATGTACACAGCGGCGAAGCAACCTTCGGATAAAAGCCCAAAAATATTGCTGTCAATATATGAAAGCCCTGAAAGGCAAGAAATAACCGCAAAAACAATAAGCCAAGGTCTAACCTTATTTGCATCTATAATGTTTTCCTCGCCTATTTCGGCGCTGTTATAAAGCGACTTAACAAAACGATGCACTTTTTTAACACCTGCAAGGTTAAAAATTAATATTAAAATTGCAATGGCTATTAAAATAAAGCCAAGCACCATTGCAAGTGCGGAAATTAATGCAACCATTGTAACGGGTATTATTGAAAGCAGGCCGTAATTTTCGCTTATAATATTTTCGCTAATTAATTCTTCAATATTAAAGCCCCCTAAAATTGTCGGAATAGATAATGCCAAGGTGTAAAGAATACCGCAAACGGCAGTTATAACGGCTAAAACGTTGTTGATTACGTAATTAGCGTAAACCGTGCCGCTTATAATCTTAATGTGCTTGTGTTCAACAACATTTTTTCTGCCGCCTGCATAGGTCAGCCAAGCAAAAATTGTTATTAAAACAAAAATAACATTTAAACCGCTAAAAAGCATCGAACAACCGATACCTGCGGTTAAAAGAATACAAATTGTTAAGAACAAATCGTCTTTAATAAAGGCTAAAATGCGTGGAGTGGGGCAAATAACAACCGGTTCAGCCTCTCGTGTGGAGGGCTTACCGCATTTTGGGCAAAAGGCAAAAGCGGTATCGCGTTCATAACTACAATGTGGACATTTCATTTTAATTTTCCTCCGGTAAAAAATATTCAAAAATTGAAAGCCAATTTTCAGCTTTTACTTGTTTTTGTGTTTCCTTGGTGCGAATGGTCCAACCAACCATTTGCATTTTCCAAAGCTTTTGGCAAAGGCGTGTTGCTAAAATATTGCGGTGAGCAAAATTATATGCCACAAAGTCGGGCTTTGTTATAAAGTTTAAAAGGTTGTTTGTAAGCAACAGCCTTATAAAAAAGTTTAGCTTATCATCGGTTTTAAAAAAGTTTTGGGCTAACTGACCGCGAATAATTTCAGGGCGGTTTTTCTTAAGCCATAAAATACAGCGTGGGTCAAAGCTTTCGATGCAGTAGCTACCCTTATAATCTTTAAGCATATCAGCTGCGGCCCTTGCTAATGCCGCTTGATTTTTAAGTGGCTTGAGTTCGACAATTAATGGTGCCGCACCGTTATATAAATCAAGCACCTCTTTAAAGGTGGGTATAGTATCCTCGGTATTTTCAAGGTTATAAAGCTTTAATTCCTCGGTGGTAAGATCTTCAATATTACCCTCGCCACCCGTAGTGCGTTTTAAAGCACAGTCGTGAATAACTGCTAAATTGCCGTCTTTTAAAAGGTGAATATCAAGTTCAATGCCGTATCCCTTTTCTAGCGCCTTACGAAAGGAAGTCATCGAATTTTCGGCAACCCCGTTACCATGAAGACCGCGGTGTGCATAATCAAAGCCCTGAAGCTCTGACAGCTTTTTGTAACCAACTCTGCCACGAATGGCAAATAGGTATAATAAAATTAATAAAACAACAACAATGGCAATATAAACCATAAAATTCACCCGTTTAAATTTTTATATAATTATTATATCATTATTTTCTAATAAATGCAATTGTATTAAAATTGATGAATAAATTGGGAGTTTATCGCTTACGCGAAATTCGGAATTCGTAATGCGCAATTCGGAATTATTGTACAAATTAGATTGCATATTCGTAGGGGCGAACTTTTTTCGCCCGCAGGCCTTCCCCAGCGGAGAAGGGGAAGACTCTTTCGCAGTGCGAGAGAGATGTCACGAAGTGACAGAGAGAGACGAGTCCGTCAGACCAACCGAAGGGTTGGTGGATGAGGAGAATATTGATGAATTTGTGCTATAGTGCTCTCCTCATCCGTCGCTTATCGGCGTCACCCTCTCCGCTGGAGAAGGCTTTGGTCTGTACAATTCCGTTGCCCCGATAAACTATAATTTGAACAACAAAAAACTGCGGTAATTTGCCGCAGTTTTTTAAAAATATTACATTAATCTTTCTTTTCCCAGTTTGACATACGCTTAGCGTATTTGCGGGTCATAACGTTAATTTTGTTAAGCACAACGTCAACGGTTAAACGGGGTTTGTATTCGGCTTCCTGCAAATCGTTATTACGCTTAATGGCGGCAAGAATTTCCGTTTTGTCATCGCTTTTAAAAACCTCATTTAAAACCTTAAGGGTGTAATCATACCCATACTTCGCCATTTCATCAAATGTGTCGGGTGTGAAAACCATCATTTCAAGGCGCTTTTCATTGGGAAAATCGTAAAATTTTAAAATTTTACTGTCAAAGGCTTCATTTTCGAAAAAATATTTATGGTTGTCGAAATAGATGCAAAGGATATAATCCAAATCCTTTTCCATAAGTGGGTAAGCAGGGATATTATCAACAAAAGCACCGTCTAAAATGCGGTCTCCGTTTATAATTTCGCCGCTGGTCAAAATTGGAATAGCAATAGCGCCCTTAATATACTGCTGCATTTGTTCAGCCGTTAAATCGTGAAAGGGGATATATTCAACCTTCGATTTGGTAAAGTTCCATACCGCAACAAAATGTTCAAAAAACGGCTTGTGGTCTTTTTCAAAAACACTGCAAATTTCATCACGAATAGGTCCGTCGCCACCGTAGGACAAAAATAACCTGCCGTGCTTTTTGGGGTTAATCATTTTCCAAATACGTTCAAATTCATACGGCTTTTCAATGCCGTAGGTTTGTGCCGCAAGCATACCGATAGAAGCCGAGCTTACGCATTTAATTTCGTCCTTTTCAAAAAAGTGGTCAATAGCCTTTAAAAAGCCGTATTCATAAGCGCCTTTACTTGCGGCGCCCGACAAAATAATACCTATTTTTGCCATTTTTTATGCTCAACCCCTTTTGTTTTTACTAATTAATAATTATATCATATTTCGACATTTTTTTCAATCACATATTTTTGTTAATTAGTAACACAAAAACCACCCAACAAACGTTGAACTTGTCAAGTAAAAGTAGACAGTGAAAACCACCAATTATTCAAACCCTTGTTCAATTCTATATTGAACAGGGGTTTTGTAATTTAGTTTGTAAGATAATCTTTCATTGTTGAAGTAATGAACATACTTTTCAATGA
>JAGAPJ010000101.1 GCA_017623315.1 Clostridia bacterium
AGGTATTTTGCAAGTTTAAGAACATACCAATTACTTTGATTTCATATTTGTTGCCATTGCGGTAAGAAGCTCAATTTGTTCAGGCGTGAGTTCACGAGCTGCAATAAGCAAATCGTTTAATTGGTTGAAGCTTGTATTGTTAACAAGGTTAGTATCACCCTGTTGGCCTTCAAAGCTAAAAGCAGTTTGCTGCTCTAAAAGCGTGGCAGTATTTTTATTTTCTGTTCTGCCGAGTAAATAGTCGGTTGAAACATTGAGAAATTCTGCAATTTTGTCAATGTGCTTTTTGTATGAAGCGTTTAATCCACTGTTCCAACTAGTGAAAGTGTTCTTTTTAACGCCTATATAATTACACAAGTCGACTTGCTTTTTATTTTGTTCTTTTAATAGTGTACGGATTTTGTTCAAAGTATCCAAATTGAGTACCTTCCTTTTGTTACATAATTAAAAAATGCTTAAAAAAGAGACTTTTTGCTTGACAGTACACAAAACAGAGACTATAATAACCTTGTCAAAACTGCTTGACATAAAGCGAAAAAATATACATCCGTTGCTGAGTAGTGCTTTTACTCAGCGCGGGACGGGTACAAGCCGTTGTTACAATGTGGGCTATTACGGCGGATATGGTGTTCCACCAACCGTCAAAAAGCACTTGACAACACATTGTAAGCAGTCGTTGTGTGTACCGCACACCTGACGTTACTGCGGCCGCTATGCTGAAGCGGAACGGGACAGGGTAGCATCATATCGAAGTTATAAAATAATTCGATAAAATCGAGACTAACTTTAAAAAACTTCAACATAATGCATCACCCCCTTGGTCAGTAAAATTTATGTTAATGAAATGCATTACGCGATTAGCATTCCATAACATATAAGGAAGTCAAGCGAAAGTGCATACTATGTAAACTGTCGCAAGTACATAGTACACTTTTTGCGGACTTTTGTCAAGTGGTTTTGACAAAAAAGGAAGGAGGGATTTTTTGTACGACAATTTTATGGCCGACTGTAAGCGCGAAATGTACGTTCGCAAGCTTTCAAACGGTGACTTGGCGAAGATGACCGGGTATAAGAAATCGACCATCAATGCCTTTTTTTGTGATAAAGCCGACCGTGAGAAGAGCCGAAATGTTGCTGAAGCGATAGCGGCCGTTCTGCAGGTGGAGATTTAAGTACATAATATTGAATTATGTGTACTAAAAATAGGACTAAAAATTCTTGCTCCGTCACTATTACTTCTTGATGCGATTTTTCCATAATTTTGAGCATTTTAGATTAGTGCAGTTGTGTTCATTTTAAATCTTCCTAAAAAATTTTTACATTACGATAGATGCACGGTCAAGGAGTAATAGTGAAGGGGCAAGAGGTGTGAGGTGTTTATGAAACAGGTAATAAGTAAAGATGGCAGGGTTGTTTGTGTTACAACTGCTCCATATAACAAGCAAACGGTAGCGGCTTTAAAGAAAGCCGGATATAAAGTTCGGGAGGTGCAGGATGGAAAAGCAGAAAATTGAAGCGGTGATGCAAGCGGCGAGTGAGCTTAGCTTTCAGGAATGGCTGAAGGTTTCGGAATCGATAACCAAAGCCTTTGAAGAAAAGGAACGGCGCCAACGTTCAGAGCTTAAGCTTGGCGGTACCGACCGTATGAAGTATTACTTTAACATTCCGGGGTAATAGGACAAAATTGAATTTTAATATTTTTAAAAAGGAGGGTGATGTGTGTGGCAAAAAGCCAACCAATAACGGTTGTGGGATATTTGGTTATATCAGAAAATAATATAAAACCTCTGACCGAGTTAACGGCAGAGGAAGAAAAACAATGGGCCGAACGGCGCGATGCGCGGTTTAAAAGTGCAATGGCGGACTATTACCGCCAGCATCCTGATGAATTTGAGTTATTGGAGGATGCCGCACCTGATGCCGAAATTGATTTTTACATATAAAAAACGCGCCTTCGAAGCGGCTAACTTCAAAAGGCGCAAAGCAAAATGATTTATTTATATTATAAATGAAAGGACTTAAAAAGTCAATGGATAATTACATAATTCTTTCCGGTGCGCAGTTGTGGGTGTTTTTAGCGTTGCTTGCAATTATTATAATCGGCTTTTTTATTATGGGGTATTCCTACCTCAAGGCCGAAAGGGGCAAGCAGTATTACCAAGAACGCTGCCACAGGCTATGCCGTAAACTAAGCATTTGTCAATTGGAAGCTATGAGTCAGGATGTAAGGACGGGGCAACTCCCTCCGTCACGGACAAGCCGTGATACCTCCTTCAATGATGGAAGCTCTGAAAGGAAAATGATATAAATGCCTATAGAAGCAAATAACAAATGTTTTAAATGTGGCGACCGAAACGCCGAAAAATATGTTTGGTGCGATAAGCAACACGATTTTATATGTTTTGACTGTCATACCAAGTGTGAACATTATGATGGCAACTGTTTTATGAGGGGCGCCGACTGTAAGCTTAAGTACAATACCGACAACCGCCAGATATATGTTTTTACTGCAAATCGTGACGAGGTTGCGGCAGCAAGACCGACATATAAGAATTTGACGCTTAAACAATTAGAGGAACGTTTTGACGGGATACATACAAGCTATCTTGAATCTAACGATGGTCAGCACAAGGCGGCATATAGGGTGCATTTGGCGGCAATATATCTTGAAATACAGGATAGGCAGAACGCTTACGTTTGTATTCATAATTCAAATTAAAACTAAAGGACTGGCGGAAACGTCAGTCCAAAATGTTCTTTGAAAAGCGGGTTGTGTTTTAATTTTTTAAAGAGCTGAAAACGGCTCTTATTCGGCCTTGTATTCTATGTTATTAATTCGGCCACAAAATATTCACGAGACCGCAATAATAAAGAAAACTGTAAAAAGGAAAGCAAAGTGAAATGATGAGTGAAAATAATACAAATATAAACACAGCGCAGAAGTCACAGTCGACGTCAGGTCAAGTCAAGGAAAAGCTTCTGCAGTTCGCAAAACAATGTTCGTTTTATACCGTGAACGATTATGTTCGCGAAGTAATTGAAATAGACTATTTTGATAAAGCGGACAGGCCGTTTGCTGAAACAATTGCAAATATTATCACTGAGGTGTTAATTCTTCCCGATGATGCGTCGGTAAGGATTTCGGGTTATAACCTTTCGGCCAAGACTGTTGCGCTGATTTTTTTAGATATCAGATATGAGCACGTGGCAGGTGTGATGCAACGCTTCAGGGAAGCCAATTACAAAATTAAGCATATAAAAACATACCTTCGCACCGCGCTTTATAATTCGTTTTTTGAATTTGAAGCCAGGGAAGAAAATTTGGTTAACAGTTGTTAAAGGCGGTAGGGTATGGAAAGAGAAAAGAAAATAATATCGGGCCCGCTTTTAGAGGTTGACTTTTTTCCTGTGTGGGCCGATGGCCGCCGTATGCCATCAAGGGCGCCGAAGGAAAAGCGGTCAACCGTAGCACAGCAAAAGTATAACGATACACAAATGCGCAAAAAGGCGATAAGAGATATTAATGCTAATTTCGATAGCGGCGATATTTTTATGTGCCCTACATACGAGCAGAGCAAGGCGCCGCAAAGCTATGAGGAAGCACTTAGAGATTCGGATAATTACCTGCGCCGAATCAAGCGCAGGCGTGAGAACGAGCTGAAGCGAGTTAATAAGCTTTTGGCGGCAGGTAGCCAGGACAGGCGGTTATTAAGTACCAAAAAGAAGCTTGAAGCCCCGTTTAAATATTACTATTCGATAGAGGAAGTGAAGAATAAAACGGGCCGATATGCCGGGCGTAGCAACTGGCATTTTCACATGTTTGTAACGGGTG
>JAGAPJ010000102.1 GCA_017623315.1 Clostridia bacterium
TATAAATTATTTATGTCGATATATTGCTACGCAATTCGATATTTTTGCTTTATAGCAAAATCGATATGATATAAATCCCTTCTTGTTCCGCAGAACATATCGAGGTTTTGATGCAGTTTGTTCTTACAAACTGCATCAAAACCATATCGAGTCATTTGTGACATATCGAAAATCCCGAAAGGGATTTATATCGATGGGCCTTCGGCCCCATAAACCCCAATTTATTCCCTTTTTAACAATTTATGTTTTAAAACAAAAACTGTTAAAACGCCACTTTCCACACAAGCGCAAATATTGTCAGCACTGCCAAAAAGCCAAAATTAAAAAGCGAAAATGTAAGTATGTAATGCTTAAACTTTGTAGGGTTGTGCTTTGCATATTCGCGGAAGGTGATAAGGCTTGCAAGGGAAGCGATTAACGTACCCGCGCCGCCAATATTTACACCCACAAGCAAATCGGCATAATTGTTTGTAAACTGTGATAAAAGCACCGCTGACGGTACATTGCTGATAACCTGACAGGATAATACCGAAAACAGTAAGGTGCTTTTTGACAACAGGAAAGAAAACGCTGTACGTACCGCGTCAATTCGTGCCATATTGCCTGCAAAAATAAAGAAGAAAACAAAGGTTAATAAAAGCGGATAATCTACCGCCTTTAAAGCGTCCTTGTCCATAAAAATTAAAAACAGCGGAATAACAATAAGCCCTGTCCAGTAGGGTATCCCCCTAAAAACAATTAAAATGGAAAAAGCAAAAAGCAATAAATATGTAATCGTTTTAGCGGGAGGCAAATTAACTCTTTGCTTTTGAAGCATTACCTTTTCGGGCTTTATAAAAGCAAGACAGCAAAGCGTTATTAAAATTATTGCAACCACAAAGCAGGGTGCCATTATGCCCATAAATTCCAAATTATCAATTTCGAAAAATGAATAAAGATAAAGGTTTTGTGGGTTGCCGAATGGGGTTAGCATACCGCCTAAATTTGCCGCAATATTTTGCAAAATAAAGGTGACTTCCATATATTTTTCTTGCTTGGTGGCGGTTAGCACGTAATAGCCAAGGGGCAAAAAGGTTAAAAGCGCCATATCGTTTGCAATAAGCATTGAACCGATAAAGGTTATATACACAAGCATTAAAATGCAGCTTCGTATATTGCCGCAAACCTCAACAATTTTGCGGGCTAAAATATAGAAAAACCTTATATCCTTCAAAGCGCAAACAACGGCAAGAACGCAAAACAAACATGTAAGGGTTTTAAAATCAAAATAACCTATGTAATTTTTGTCGGGTGGAATAACAACCGAAGTTACTGCCGCCGCTAAAAGCGCCACCGTCATTACAATATTGCTTTTAAAAAAGTTTAAAGTTCCTTTAAAAAATAGCATCATATTATCTATTGCTTTCTATCATATCCGCAAGGGTTTCACCCACGCGGTGAAGCATTTTTAAAGTGTCAGGCAAGAGGCTGTCAGGTATCTGTTTAAGCGCCTTTATTTCAAAGGTAATATCACCCTTGTAGCCAATTTTGCCAAGGGTGGCCATGATTTCTTCCCAATTATCTATTGCGCCAAAGAAGGGTATTGTATGTAAATCGCTATCCTTGGCAACGTCATGAATATGAAGCCCCCAAATTTTATCATCTAAAGTTTCAATCATATTAACCATATCCTGTTTTACAAGATAGGTGTGACCAATATCTAAACACGCCCCAAAGCGTGGGTGGTTCATCATATCAACGTAACCGCGAAATTCGTCAGCAGGCGCACAAACGCTGTCAACAATTGCACCGTTATTGTAATGCCACATATTTTCGGTTAATATATTAATGTTATATTCGTTACAAAGGGGTAAAAGTTTATTATAAAATTCAATGTTTTGCTTACGCAAAACGTCTTTATATTCGGGATAATTTAGGTGCTGTTTAGGATGAACAATAATATTTTTAGCCCCAACAATAGCCGCAATTTCAATTGAACGTTTAATTAAATCAAACGCCTTTTCAGTTTTCGCTTCGTCAACATAGCTTGAATGCATAGGTGCGTGGGACTGATTAAACACAACCCCGCTACCGTCAGCAATTCGTTTGAGTTCTTTCGAATATTCGACATAATTCGGCAAATTTTTAGGGCTGTTGTCACTCCACATATCTCCCATACCTAAATCGAGCGCATCAAACCCATTATTTGCCAAATATTTAACTGCTTCAATTTCAGACATACGTCCCGCCAAAATTTGTGTATTTGCTGAAATTAACATTTCAAACTCCCCTTAAATTTAGTCACATATATTTTAAAAAATATCACCCATTTTTGCAATAGGTTTTTAAAATTTTCTTGTAAAAAAATGGTTTTTCGTTTATAATTTAAATATAGACTTATTGGGAGGTTAATTTATGCCATCAAAAGACATTATAAAAATTAAAACCAATGTAGATAATTTATATCTTCGTGTTGCAAAGGGTCACTTTGCTTCTCCCCACGCGCATAGTAACTATTACATTGACGTTGCGGCTCAAAAATCGCGCTTAAGCGAAGCAAAAGCAGTAGCACGCGAGCTTTGTAGCCGTTACAATTATTTAAACACTATTGTTGATACCGTGCTTTGCCTTGACGGCACCGAGGTTGTCGGCACCTGCCTCGCAAACGAGCTTACAAAGCACAGCTTTATGAATATTAACGCCCACCAAACAATTTATATTGTAACACCCGAAACCGCAAACGGCTCACAGCTTATTTTCCGCGATAATATTTTGCCTATGATTAAGGGCAAGCATGTGCTTGTGTTGGCTGTATCGGTTGCATCGGGCGAAACCGTTAAAAACGCTATTGAAGCCATTAAATATTACGGCGGTATTCCCGTTGGTATTGCGGCAATGTTTTCAACCAAAGATGAATGTGACGGCTTTAAGGTTAATTCGGTATTTAATCCGTCTGACTTGCCTGATTATTTTTCAGTTCCGTCACACGAATGCCCGCTTTGTAAAGAAGGCAAAAAAATCGATGCGCTTATTAACAGCCACGGTTTTTCAAAACTATAATGAATATAAATTTAAGCCTCGGTCAAACCGAGGCTTTTTTATTATTAACATTCAAATTATAGTTTGTCGGGGAGTTTAATTGTAGAATTTAAGCCTTCTCCAGCGGAGAAGGCTTGCGGGCGATCAACAATCGCCCCTACAAATATGCAATCAATTTGTACAATAATTACGAATTCCGAATTTCGCGTAAGCGTTAAACCTTAATTTATCTTTTTTCTTTAACCGCAAACTGCAAAAATACTGCTTCATACACCCGCGACAATAAGCATATTATTTTAGCGAGGTGTATTTATGAAAGAAAAAATTAAATCATACGCATTTTTTATACTGTCAGCGCTTGCGGTTGGCGGTCTTTCGGCATTTTTTACCCGTAATAATATGGATATAAATAACGACGTTTTAATGCCGCCGTTATCCCCACCTGCCATACTTTTTCCAATAGTTTGGACCATACTTTTTATTTTAATGGGCATAAGCGCAGGTATGATTTACAACTCTACCGCCCCTCAAAAACAAAAGGAGTCGGCTCTTTTAACCTACGCCCTAAGCCTTGCGGTTAACTTTTCGTGGAATATTATTTTCTTTAATTTGCGTGCTTTCGGCTTTGCTTTCTTTTGGCTTTTATTACTTTTGTTTCTTATTATTCTTACAATTGTTAAATACTTTAAAATCAATAAAATTGCAGCATATTTACAAATTCCCTATGCCTTGTGGGTAACCTTTGCAGGCTATTTAACCGCAGGCATTTGGTGGCTGAATAGGTAAATTGGGGTTTATCGCTTGCGCGAAATTTGGAATTCGTAATGCGTAATTCGGAATTATAGAATAATTAAATTGTGTATTTCGTAGGGTCGAACTGTGTTCGCCCGCAAGCCTTCTCCGCTGGAGAAGGCTTAAATTCTACAATTAAACTCCCCGATAAACTATAATTTGAAATGCAAAACAACCTTACATTTTTGTAAGGTTGTTTTTATTTAAAATATCTTTTTCATTACCTTATAAACTGCCTTTGCCATTGAATAAAAGCCAAGGTCAGTGGGGTGACAACCGTCAACCGTGCCTTCGTTACCGCAATAACGCATTATTTCACGGCTGGGAATAAAGTAAACGTTTTTATCCCCAGATTTTACTGCATTGTCGTAGGTTGCTTTAATAATTTTCTGACGCGGTTTATTATATTCAGATATATAATAAATGGGCTTTGGCATTATAATAATTGGAATATCGGGATGTCCCTCTCGCACCGCTTTAAACAATTTTTCGTGAGTGGCGGCAAGGTGTTCGGCCGTTGGGGCATTGTAGTCGTAATCTAGCACAAAGCAAGACATCGGCAAAGTCTTAAGATACTCGATTATAGCATCCTCGCCCATGGCGCTGCCCGAAAATCCAAGATTAATATGATCAATACGTAAACGGCGGGTTAAATGTGACTGATACGTACTGCCGGGTCGTGAAGCACAGCCACCTTGGGTTATAGAAGAACCGTAATAAACAATTGGAAGCATATCGCGATAGGGTGTCGGTTCTTCTACCCTTGCATTCTCGGCAAGACCTATATACAGCTCTGAAACGGCACTATAAAGCGGGAAGTTTATGGTATATTCGCGCATACCACCCTTGCCTACCTCTTTAACCATTTCATAACCGCCGGCAATATCAAACGGTGGAACAAATGAGGCTATAAACCTTTCTTCCTTGCCAAACATACGATAAAGGTCAAAACCGGTTGAACCCGTTAATGCAAAGTGTGACATTTTGCCCGAGCGAGGAATTTTAGCATAAATTGCAATATACGGACTATTGGTTTTAAATCTAACGCGACCGCCCGCGGTATGGCTGTGTAACGAATAAACACCGGGACTTGTATTTTTAGCAACCTCACCCGGCATCCTTACGAAGCTTTCGCCAGTATAATAAACACCGTAAACCCTAAAGGGTGCTTCGGTTACGTTATAAAACTTAACGTCGGCTTTGTCGATTTTTGTATCAACAATAAAGTTTTTGTCAATTTTTGTAATATCGCTCATACTATCACCCACATTATAATTTATCCACTTTAAATATAACACAACACATTTTGCTTTTCAACCGTAAGATTAAAATTCAATATCTTCAATATTTGCAACTATGCCGTAATCGGCATAATCGAAAATTGGTGCGTCTTTATCAGGGTTAATGGCAATAACAGTACCCGACTGCTGCATACCGACAATGTGGTGCACAGCACCCGAAATGCCAACCGCAATATAAACCGCAGGGGCTACTGTTTTGCCTGTAAGACCAACCTGTAAATAATAAGGTAAAAAATCATTATCTACCATTTTGCGTGTTGCGGTTATATCAGCGCCGATTTTTTGTGCAAAAGCCTTTATCTTTTCAATACTTTCTCTTGCGCCATAGCCAATGCCAACCAAAATATCGGATGTGTCCTTTTGTGTGGTGCGAACAGTTGCCATTGCAGGTGTGGTAATACTCTTAATTTTTGCAACCACACTGCCTGCAAGTGCAGGACGCACCATATATAAAATTTCACCGTCGGTTTGAAGTGAGGTGCAGTCGGCACAAAGCCCTAGATCAAGCATTGCCGAAACCCGAGCTGACACCTGCTTAGAATAACTGTCCGACCCCCAAATAACCGCTTGGGGATTTTCGGCTTTAATAATTTCGGCTATTTTTTCAGGGGTTGAAAGCGGTATAACCGTGGGGTTATCGCACACGGTTTTAGCATATTCAAGTGGTGCTTCGCCAATTGAAAATACCTTTGTAAGCTTTTTGTCACTCACAGCATTTTGCTCGGTATTGCTGGCGCTTTTATTAACCGCCTCGCTAATTACTGTGGATAATTTGTCGGCGGTTATATATTTGCACCTACGCCTGCCTGATGAATTTTCCTTGGTTTCAAGCACACGTGTGGGTGAACCTATAAGACCACAGCGGCTGATATCGGCACCAATATCATTTGCCGTCCAAACCTCTACCTCACCCATTTTGGAACGAATTGATGGAAGCCGCAAATTATTAATGCGTTCAACCGTTAAAAGTGCGGGGGCCTTAGCCGAAATTTCGCCCATATCCCTTGTTCTGCAGGTAATTTGGGTTTCATTAATTGAAGCAATACCCATCACATTGGTGATAAGCCCCATATTTGCATAAACCGAAAGCATTGGCCCTGTTTGAGCAGTGTCACCAATTAAGGTTTGACGACCGCAAAAAACATAGTCGGGGTTTAGCTTTTTAATTGCCAACGACAAGGTATAAGCGGTAGCAAGGGTATCTGCCCCGGCAAAAGCCCTGTCAGACAAAAGTATTGCTTTTTTGGCGCCTAAACGGGTTAACTTTAACAAAAAATCCTTAGCAGTTAAAGGCCCCATACTTAAAATGGTTATCTCCCCGCCGATTTTAAGCGCTTCTTCGTAAGCGCAAGCATCAAATGGGTTTATTTCACCGTCTAGACCTTGGCGAATGCAAACAACAATTTTCATACCTTAGTTTTCTCCAAAAATTATCTTGCCTGATATATCGGTGCCAGTGCATCATGTATTTTTTTATAATCACCAAACACCTTGCGGTATTTGGGTGTGTTTTCGGGATTGGGATAGGTTGTATCAACCTCTTTTACACATTTTTTAACTGCGTCGTCGGGGTCTTTAAACACACCAACCGCAATGCCTGCAAGCATTGCCGAGCCAAAGGAAGAATCACTGCTTTTTACGGTTTTAAGGGCAATACCCAAAGCATCAGCAATCATTTGACGCCAAAGGCTACCCTTTGTACCACCGCCAATTGCAGTTGCAACAGTATTATAAGGGATATTTAAAGAATCAAGATATAATTTACTGTCTAAAAGTGAATATGCCACACCTTCAAGCACCGCACGGGTAAAGTGCGCCTTGGTATGTGTTGCACGAACGCCCGTAAAGCTACCGCAAAGCATAGGGTCGGCATAAGGAGTAAGTTCTCCGTTTAAATAGGGGTGGAAAACAAGTCCGTCACATCCGATATTTATTTCACTTGCTCCCTTGTCAAGTTCTTTATAATCACCGTCAAAGGTGTCACGGTACCAGCGGTAAGACGCCGCACAGGATTTTGTAGCAGTACCTGGGTACCAAAGACCGTCTGCAATATGCGAATAATTAACTAAATGTCTATCGGGATAAGCTTTGTCGGTTATAACACAAATTCGGCCTGCAGTTGCAAGCTTAACCGTAATATCGCCCTTATTAACCGAGCCCGAGGCAAACACCTCCATAACGGTGTCAGTCGTACCGCAAATAACCGGTGTGCCTGTGGCTAAACCTGTCATTTCGGCTGCCTTTTCGGTAACCTTACCTATAATATCGGTGGGGTTTTTAAGGGGAGGTAACATATCTACCGTTATACCCGCAGTTGAGCAAAGCTCGCTGTCCCAGCATTCCTTTACACAGTCGTAAAGCATACTTCCCTGTGCTTCAATATAGTCAGTGCAGTAAACGTTGGTTAAAAAGTAACGTACATAGTCTTTTTCAAAGAAAATGTATCTGGTTTTTGCGAAAATTTCGGGCTTATTGTTTTTAAACCAAATAAGCTGCGGAAGGGTCCAAATAGTGTCTGGCTTATGGAAGGTCTTTTTAAAGATTTCTTCACCATCGCTGTCCCTTAAAGCGTCGGCTTCCTTACGTGAACGGGTATCTGTCCAATGCATTGCATTATAAAGCGGCTCAAAATTTTCGTCACATACAAGGGATGTATGTGTTGCCGAATCAAGCGCGATTGCCAAAATGTCGCATGGGTTAATTTCACCCTTTAAAATTATCGCCTTGCTGTTTTCACAAAGGGCGTTTATCCAGTCCTGCGGGTTTTGCTCGCAAGCGCCGTTTTCGGGGTAAAGTGTGGGATATTCCACCGTATTTTCAGCAACAATATTGCCCAAAGTATCAATTAAAGTGGCTTTAGATGCGCCACCGCCGAAGTCAATACCTAATAAATATTTCATGATAATGCTCCTTTATATAAACAACGTAAACATAATTGGAATCGTTATAATTGACATTAAATGTGATATAAGTGCCATAGCTGCACCGGGTGTGGTATCACCGCCATAAGCCGCAGGAAAAACAACCGTATTAAGCCCCAATGGCATAGCGGTAGCGCAAACGGTAAGCATAATTATGGTTTCGTCAGTTTTTAAAAGCTTTAATACCACAACAAAAATTAAGGGTAAGACTATAAGGCGTAAAACCGAAGCTAAATATACACGCTTTTGCTTTGCAAGGGTTTTAAAGCTATAGTTTGCCACAATAAAGCCTGTAAGTACCATCGCAAGAGGCGACATACAAGCGCCTGCTTGTGCAATTGAGGTTACTAAAAATTTTGGTAACGGCAAACCGCTAAGTCCTGCTATTGCGCCCAAAAGCATTGAAATGCAAATTGGGTTTAAAAACACCTTTAAGGAAAACCTTTTATTATCCTTTTTAGGTATTAAAGAAGCGGTACCAAAGGAATAAACGTAAAGGCAAAGCGGCAAGGTGAATATCATATAATCGAAAAGCAGGTCTTCACCGAAAATGCCAAGCACAACCGCATTACCCATAAAGCTAAAGTTAGCAACCGCAAAGGAATAGGTATAAATTTTCTGCAAATAATCGTCCTTTGCAAAAAGCTTGGCTAAAAATATGCCAATAAGAAGTGATACTACCATTATAGCAATACCGTAAACAATGTAAAGCCATTTTTCGCTCATATTTTTAACCGTGCAGTATTTATAAAAGGTATTAAAAACCAAGCACGGCACCAAAACGTTGGTTTCAAGTCGTGAAATGGCAAGTGAAGCATTAAGGGGCAAAACGCCCTTGAAGTTCAAAAAATATCCCAATGCCATAAAAGTAAACAATACAAGCATTTGGTTAATTGTAGAAGTTAAAACGTCCATTTTTTATCCTAAAAATTAATCTTAATTAGCACAATAGAGATATACCTTAGCGGCATACCTCTATTAATGTACAATTTATCTATGTGCGATCCAGTCGTGTTCGGGGTCGTTGCTGCGGTTAAAGCCCTGATAATCGCCTGCCATAAGCCATAAGAAATAGGTCTTGTAACCAGGGGTAGACACGGTGGTGTGGTAACCGTAAGGGAATTCAACCAATTCGTCGTTTTTAACACGATATGCTTCATCAAGCTCACCGTCAGCAGTATAAAGGCACTGAACGGCAAAGCCTTGCTTGGGGTCGAAAAGGAAGTAATAAATTTCCTCGGCAATACATTCGTTAGGCATATCGTCAACGTCGTGCTTATGGGGTGGGAAGCCTGCCCAGTTACCCTCGGTGCAATATGCTTCGCCGATAGTTAATACCTTTGCGTTTGAATTACCGTCGATAATAAAGCTGGTTTCACGCTGGAAGGGTACTTCACCCAAAAGCTTTAATACAACGTGGTCTTCACGAAGCACCTGTGGCTCGGTCTTTTCCTTTACAGGTGTTGCACAAACTGCAATTTTAATATCATCAAGAGCAGTAATTTCGCAAACAGTTTCTATAGGCATATAAAAGCTTTCAGCCTTGCGGTTTTCGAAAACGTTCATTCTATTACCAATGTTTTCCCACTTTTTGTCGCCTGTAGCTACGTCGCAGTGACCGTTAAGCATAATAAATGCAGTTTCCTTATCCTTTGTGTCAAAGGTAAGACTTTCACCTGCAGCAAGCTCGATAATACCAAATTCTAATTTTTTAAGCGAGCATTCGCCAATTTTACAAATAGGTGTATATCCCTTTGCGGAAACATAAGCCTTTTTATAATTATAACTCATAACCATTCTCCTTTAAATAAGCTTTAGTGGTTTCAAAGTTGGGCACACTTTCACGCGCGCCAACACCTGTACATTTAAGACCCGAAACCGCGCTTGAAAAATGACAGCATTTTAAGTAGTCAAAACCCTTGCAAACCGCCGCTGCAAATGCGCCGTGGAATACGTCACCAGAGCCGTTAGAGTCAACAACAACTGCAGGATAAATGGGGTAAGCAACTATTTCCTTACCATCGTAAATAATACCGCCCTTTTTACCCTGTGTAATAACTACCACCTCAGGTGAATAGGTTTCATAAAGCTTAACAGCTGCTTCCTCAGCAGTTTTACAGCCGGTATGACCAAGGGAAAATTCCTCAGACGGAATCATAATATCGGTAAGTGCCAAAAGCTTTTCAACACCGTCGTAAAGACCGCCGCAGTCATAAAGCACCTTGGTGCCGTTTTTGTGTGCAAGCTTTGCCGCTTCAACTGCTGCTGACATTTCGTTACCGTCAACCATTAAAAGCTCGGCATCAATAACTGCCTGCTTTTGAGCTTCGTTAAGCTCTAACGGGGGTAAATCGCCCTTGTCAAAAACACAGGTGCGTGAGGTGGAATCAGCGCAAAGCCATAATACCGACGCAAATGAACGATAGCCCGATTTAATTTCAATATAATCGGTGTTAACGCCGTATTTTATAAAGTCTTCCTTTAAAAATTTACCGCCGTTATCGTCCGATAAAACACCGATATATGCGGTTTCCTCGCCCAATTTTTGTGCCGCAACAAGACCTGTTGCAACAGGTCCGCCGCCAGCGGTTTTGCTGGCGGTAGCACGCATTTTAGTGTCTTCGGTCGGGTATGTAGGAATATTATAAAGGGTGTCAAATACGTTTGCACCTATACCAACTATTTTAGCCATAGTTTATGCCTTTCCGTTTGCACCAACAAGACGAATCTTGTCAATTGCCAACGCTTTAACAGCATCAATAGGCTTTTTCATGAAGATGTCAATTGCAAGGCTGCGGTTGGGGTCCTGAAGAGTTTCAAGTGTAGCATCTGCAAAGGTACAGCATACATCGGTACCGATATTCATTTTACGGATACCTGCTTTAATTGCAGCTTTAACCTGGTCGTCAGGAATACCTGAGCCGCCGTGTAAAACAAGTGGTGTACCGCCTGTAGCTTCACGGATAGCCTTTACCCTTTCAATATCAAGGCAAGGTGTCTTTTTATAATGACCGTGTGCATTACCGATAAGCACTGCCAAGCAGCAAACACCTGTTCTCTTAACAAAGTCTGCGGCTTCAGCGGGGTCGGTGTATTCTTCCATAGCTTCATCGTTAACTGTACCAACGTGACCTAATTCGCCTTCAACGCCAACGTTAATAGCTTCACAAATATCAACAATGTGCTTTGTGTTAGCTACGTTTTCTTCATAAGGATGAACTGAGCCGTCATACATAATACCGGTAGCACCCCAATAAAGAATTTTTTGAGCTTCTAATTCAGAGGGGCCGTGGTCAAGGTGGAAGCAAACTGGAACGCTGGCTTTTTTAGCAGCCGCAAGAATTACGGGTGCCACATAATAGCCAACCTCTTCATTAATGAGTCTGGGATACATTTGAATAATAACAGGTGCTTTCTCTTCTTCGGCAGCCTTGATAATACCCATAACGGTTTCAACATTATATACGTTAAATGCAGGAACGCAGAATTCACCTTTTTCTGCCATATCAATAATTTGTTTTAAGTTTACTAACATTTTTAATACTCCTTAACCCAAAATCAAATCTTCAATAGAAATAATCTTAACCTTGTCTTGTTCTACGTTGTTAAGTGATACATATTCGCCAACGCAAGCGGTAACGATGGTATCAGCACCGATAGAGGTTGCATTGAAAATTCTTCTTTCAGCAACAAGCTTTATAACCTCAGGCATATACTGAGCCATAAGAATATTACCTGCCCAAACGGTTTCGGCGCGGTTTAAAAGCATTTCGCCAAGTACTGCGTAAGACATAATAATTTCGCGTGCTTCTTCGGTTTCCTCCAAGTCGCGTGAAAGCTGATATGGGTCTTGGAAAACAACCGCCTTACCACTGTTTTTAGCTTCAAGCTTGCCGTCACGCAAAAGACCTGCAACGAAAGCAGTAAAGGTAACAATATTTGCTTTGGTTTCAATGCCGTATTCCTTGTAAAGCTGTTTAATTGCCTTTGCATCATTGGGGTCGTAAACAACAACGGTGTTGTAGTTGTCAAGCACTTTAGCACAAGCAGTCATTTGTTCTTTAGTTTCGTTTGCAGCACCGATAAGGAAGTCAAGCTGAGCACCTGAGGGTGCTTCATTTTCTAAAACGCTGAAATCAACGCCTGCCTTTTCAAGCACCTGAATAGCCTTGAGGGCTTGCTTGCAAGCCATAAATTTAGCGTCAACACCCAAAAGTAAAAGTGTATCCTTTTTATCAGCATGTGCTTTAACAGCTTCAACTAATGTGGGACAAATTTCAGTTTTGCCGTAAGCATTGCCTGTTTCTAAGCAATTATCGATTAAAGCATTGATATAATCGGGGGTTTTGCCTTCCAAAGCTGCCTGTAGACGAGTTTCCTTTGTAAACATTACAGGGTCCCAACCGGTGATGCAATCGTGAACGCAAGCACCGCAGGTGCAGCATTCATAAATATTGTCCATAATTTCTTCAAGCTCGATTGCTTCACGGTTTACAAGTGAGATGCCAAGCGCACGTGCACGTGCAGTGTTTCTTTCCTGACCGGTAGCATTACCGATAGGACAAATATGGTGACACATCCAGCAAAAACGGCAGGAGTCAACGTGTTGTTTGCATTTTTCTGACATTATCATAGTTCTATACCTCCCTATATATTAAAGACCAAGCTTGAACGGATTCATAATGCCGTTGGGGTCTAATTGCTTCTTAATACCTTCAAATACCTGCATTGCAGGGCCGTATTGTTCCTTCATAAGACGGCCGAGCTTAATACCAACGCCATGGTGGTCATTAACAACACCGCCGTGAGCAAGCGCAGTACGAACACCGCAGGTCCATATTGCCTGATGCAAACGTAGTGCTTCAACAGGGTCTTGAGGAACGTCTTTACCGTCAACAATAAAGCGGTCGTAAACCATTGCGCCCCATTCATACCAGTGTGAGAAGTGAGCAATAAATTTAGCTTGCGGGAAGTTAGTTTCGATTGCTTCCTTCATTGCCCAGTAAATTTCTTCAATCTTACCGTAAGGTGCAATTGTATCCATTGTACCGAAGCATTGAGGAATGTCCATCATATGACCGGGATAGAAAAAGGTAATCTTTTCCTTCCACCACTTTTCACCGTATTCGCTTCCAAGGTCTTCAGCGCCGTATTTTGCAAAGGTTTCAAGAAGAATTTTTTCTTCAACCTCAACCATTTCCCGAACACCTTCATAAGCAACGTTCATAAATGCGCCCTTGCGTTCAACACCAACAATTTTCTTAATGAGTGAAGCAGTTTCGGCTTCATCATAAAGACGCATAACCGAAGGCTTGAATTTTTGGAGCAGCTCGCGGCTTGCCTTAAATGCACCGTTCATATCCTGGAACAAGAAGCCACGGAAGCGACGTTCTTCAGGCTGGTCAAATATGCGAATTTGTGCCTTTGTAATAATACCTAATGTACCTTCAGAGCCAATGAAAATTTGGTTAAGGTCGGGACCTGCCGCATGCTTAGGAGCAGAACAGGTTTCAATAATATCACCGTTAGGAAGCACAACCTCCATCTTAAGCACCATATCATCGATTTTACCGTATTTGGTAGAAACAACACCGATACCGCGGTGAGCCAAGAAGCCGCCAACGGTTGAACAGGTAAGTGAAGAAGGATAATGCATTGTTGCCTTGCCAACTTCGTTTGCAGCCCATTCAATATGCTTATAAATAGCACCTGTGCCACATTCAATGTACATGCCTTCGGTGTTAACCTCGTAAATTTTGTTCATTCTCTTAGTGTCAAGAATAATACCGCCGCAAACGGGAATAGCACCGCCCTGTGTGCCGCCGCCTGCACCCCAAGTGGTAACGGGAAGCTTGTAGTAATTAGCAATTTTCAAAACCTTTGAAACTTCGGTAGCATCCTTAGGGCATACAACGTATTGTGCTTCGGGCATACGGCAGCCACGGTCAGCCCACATACGTGAAAGCCAATAATAGTCAACACTGTGTGTAACCTTATCAATTGCACGGGTAGAACAGTTTTCAACGCCTACCGCATCCTCAAGCTCGGTTAAAATCATTGCGAATAAAAATTCGTTCATTTGGATTTGCATTTTCATATCTCCTTTTAAATATTTTTATCTACTTTTAAGTTGGGGAAGTATTTACAGAATTCGTTAATTTCCTTTCTGTAATCGCCCTCAATTTCAACAAAGTGGTGGATGTAGGGGCCGTCAATTAAGCGGTCTTCAACCTTTTGTAAATCCTCGAATTCGCCCCAAATATATGTACCGTGGGTTTGGGGACCTTCGGTTGTTTTACAAATAAGCGGTAAAATCATATAATCACCGCTTTCTTGGTCTATACGTGCAACGGTGTAGGTGCCGTCCTTTGCCCTAAACCAAGAACGCTGATTAACAAGACGTGCAGTTGAGTCAATTCCGCTTTCAGCTTTTTGGGAAAGTGGGAACGGACCGCAATGCCACAAAAGCTCGGCATTCTTGTTTTCAGGGTGGCGAACGGTAAATTCACCAAACAAGGGCTTGCCTTTACCTAAGGTTGCCGACTTTAAAAGCACCATTGTTAAAGCGCAGTGCATATCACTTTCGCAGGACACCATATAGCCCAAATCATTAAGTATACCGTAAACTGTACAGGGTGCCAAGCCGTCAAACATAACGGGGGTTGCGGTCCAGCATTCAGCCGAAATAACGTCAAGGTTATATTCTTCAAACAATTTCTTATACATTACAACCATTGTTGCCATACCATTTACGTATTTAGGTGTGAGGTCGTCAAGGGTGTAATTTTTAAGTATGTATTCTTCAATTTCCTTGATTTCGTCAGGATATTGTTCGGCAGCAGTAGCCATACGTGCTTGAATATTAGCAAAGTTAAGTGCAGTGATTTTTACACCAAACTTTTCCATAAGCTCCCCTTCGTTCCAAATAACCGAGAAGAATGGATAAGGACGACTGCCAACCTGACCAATGCGAAGACCTGTAAAGTTTTTAACCATACAAGCAACACGCACAAAGCTTTCAAAGCCTTCTTTAAACTCATCACTTTCAACCCTGCAGCAGGGAAGATGTGAAAAAGGCAAATGATAACGCTGCATTTGGCGTGACACACCAAAAAGACCGCATTGTGAATCGGTCGGGCGCATACCGTCAACATAATATTCGTCATCAAGCGGTGCCCATAAAAGTGCGGGTTTGCCGAGAGCCTTTACAATGTCGGCGGCGGCTTCTTCATTACCGAAGTTGCAGTTAATAATTATAACTGCATCAACCTTTTCAGCCTTGAAGCGTTCAATTACCTCTTCAGCGGATTTGTCGTCAAAAACCAAATCTTCGTGACCAATACCCTTGTTATCCACAAAAGAAACGTTTTCGGTTTTAAAGTGTTCTTCAATATAGTTTACAAACTTTTTACCACGTTGCTCTGCAGAATACCAGGTAAGAAAGGTCCCACGGGGACGGTCGGTTGTATTGCGACGCATCGCAATTAAACCAATTTTTACACTATAATCGAGCATATCTCGCCTCCTTTTTTTATTTATATTGTTATTGTAGCATATCACCTTTTTATTTAAAATGTAAAAAATGCAATTATTTTTGTAAAAAACGATACAAAACGTAAATTTTGTGTTATAATGTATTTAACAAATATTTGAAAGGAATTGATTTGTGTGAAAATTATATCCTTTGAAAAACTTTATAATACCGAATTTTACATAACACAGCCTATTGCCAAAACACAGTATTGGGCACCTAGAGGAAATGTGTATTCTGCAATAGGGAAACCAAAAATTTCGCATACTTTACTGTGGTTTAAAAACTGCAGTGCAACCATTACCTCGAAAGACGGCACCGTTTTAGAGGCTGAACGAAACCAAATGACCTATATGGCAAAAGGAATAGAATATAAGGTTGAATTTCATAACACAAGCAGCGGCAAGGAAGACACTGTAGTTGTGCATTTTCAAATGACCGACCAAGACGGCGAGGATATTGCCCCCATTCTAAAACCCATAATTTGTATAAAAAACGTTGATCCTGCCCTTGCCGCAAGTCTTGATTTATTGTGTGAGGAATTCCGCAAAAATATTGTTTGTATGCCTGAGGTTGTGTCAATAATTTATCAGCTAATGGCAACGGTTTGTCAAAAACAAAAAAGCCGTCGAACACGCAAAAAGTTCTCGTGCATACGACGCGGTATTGATTTGTTGGAACGTGATAGCGATTTATCCATTACCGAAATTGCAAAGGAATGTGGCGTAAGCGAATGTTATTTCCGACGTCTTTTCCAAGAATACAGTGGCGAAAGCCCCATTAACTTCCGTCAAAAGCACCGCATTGAAAAGGCAAAGCAGCTGCTTTTATCGGATGAGCATTATACCGTCAGCGAAATAGCCGAGGAGCTTGGTTTTTCGGATATTTACCACTTTTCAAAAACCTTTAAAAAGCTTTGCGGAATGTCACCAAACAAGTTTGTGCAAGTGGAATTAGAAAAAATGAATTGAGAGGCAGTTTTTCTATCCCTCATCAGATGGAGGCATTGTTTTATACAACTAATTCAGCCCCATATTCCCCATTTATATTCGTCGCATAGCGACTTCTTCACTCTTACTTCTTACCAATTACCTAAAAAACGCACCCACACCGTGCCACTGAAACAGTAAATACTGAACTTATATACGCCTAACAAAAACTCGGTCAAAACGCGATTTAATCGCATTTTGACCGAGTTTTATTATTGTTGTAAAATTGCTATTCTATTGTCAATTAAGTTTTCAAAAGCTTCTTTCATATCGTCAGGCATATTAGACTTACTACACATAGAAATGTATTTATCTTTAAGCTTGATGATTTTTTCAGTAATTCCGATTGAATCGGCAGGGTTAAACTTACAGCAGTCGGTTTTTATAATCTTTTAAAATTCAACAACAACCTTACCAAAACCAATATGCTGGCTTTGTGCATTTAAAATTAACTTCTTTTGGTTTAACCCAGGCTTAACAGCAACACTGATTTTACCCATATACATTTGGCGCGTGTTGTTTTTAACGTTATTATGGTCGGTATTATCTGAACCAGTACCAACAATTTCCGCACCTGCACCTGTATTAATTTTAACAAACTCACCTGTTTCTTTTGAAACAAGACCGTCTTCGGTGCTGACGGTAAAGTTTACCAGCTCGTTTGCAGTAGGTACAACATTACCCTTTTGATAGTAGCTATTATACTTGTGTTAAAAGGATTTAAAAGCTTTTCGCCCCAATAAAGATGCAGTAAAACTTTATTATCAAAAACTCCCATAACATAACTGGTTGTTTTTGTATTTAGATAAAAAATATTTTTTCTTTATCAAATTTATTTCATTATATCAACGACGCATTACCTTGTCTAATAATATATAAACTTTCGGCAAATCAACACAAAACAAAGACAAAAATATCATTTACACAATACTTTTTTCTTATACTCTGATGGTGTCATATTCATATGCTTTTTATAAAGCCTGAAGAAATTAGAATAATTTTGAAAACCGACCCTTAAATACGCTTCTTCTATGGAGGTGTTTGTGCGTATTAAATCATTAAATGCAGAAATACGCCTAAAAATTACATAATTCCACACCGTTACACCTACATACTCCTTAAACAAACGTGAAATGTAAAATTTATCAACAAAAAATTCTTTCGCAATATCCTCTAAGCTTATATCGCACTGAAAATTTTGGTTAATATAAGCAATAACATTGTTAACTATTTTATTATCGACAGCCTTTGTTTTTTCTTCAGCCAAACTTTTTAAAATTATATTTCTTATTTTTGATAAAATTTCCACCGTCTTACAAACCGAAACCAGTTTATCAACATCGTTTGATTTCTTAACAAGCTCCAGCAATTCTAAAAGTTGTGTATCAATTTTTTCATTTTCTATTAATACTTTGGATATTTTATTGTCGTAACCGTCCTTACGGTTATAAAAAGGTTCAAAAAATGTATCGCCTACCGCACCGAAACTTTGCAATAAATTACTGTTAAAATAAAGCACTAATCTTTCATGATACATTCCGTCCTTAACAATACAATGATATAATTCCGACGGCTTTAGTAATATAAGGTCGCCGTCCCTTATGTCATATTTTTTACCCTCTATTTTAATTTCGCCAATACCTTTTATGAAATAGATAAACGACAGTTCAACATCATAATGCAAATATTGGGTGGTAGATTTGCCTGCAAATTCACCGATTGTATAATGCAATCTAAAGCCTAAATTATCATCATACAATTCCTTAATATAATTTTTATCCATTTTCATACCCCAACAATGTTTATATCAATATTGTACATATTTTTTCCAATATTGTCAATTGTATATTCAATATTTACTCGTATAATATAGTGGACTAAAATTAAAAAGGATGATAAAAATGGTAGATAAGAAAAAAGCCCGCAGTCTTGCCGTACTTTTTACTGTAACATATATGGCAAGCTACATAACGCGAATTAATTTCGGCGCCATAATATCTGAAATTGAAGCCCAAACCGGTATAGCACGCACCTTGCTTTCCATGTCTGTCACCGGTGGCTTTATTACATACGGCATTGGTCAAATAGTAAGTGGCATTTGCGGTGATTATTTTTCACCCAAAAAGCTTGTAAGCTTAGGACTTGGCGTTTCAGTAGTAATGAATTTACTTATGATGATAAGCAGTCATCCTTACATTATGCTTGCAATATGGTGTATAAACGGTTTTGCCCAAGCATTTATGTGGCCACCGATTGTTAAGATTATGGTTGAGGTTTTTTCAGAAGAATATTATAAAAAAATGGCTGTTAGAATATCTTGGGCAAGCTCTTACGGTACGATAGCAATTTACTTTATCGCGCCCATTATTATAACGTTTTTGAATTGGCGGTTTGTATTTCTTTTTTCTGCAATATGCGGTATTATAACAATATTTTTATGGAATAAATACAGTGTAGATATTGACCGCAGTAAAAACGTTACACCCCCACAAAGCAATACCAAAAATGCAAATTATTTGCTTTTAACCCCTGTTGTAATTGGAATTATGATTGCAATAATTTTACAGGGCATGCTTCGTGACGGCGTTACAACCTGGATGCCCACCTATATTGCAGACGTTTATCATTTAGATACTGCTGTTTCAATATTAACAGGCATTGTTCTTCCTTTGTTCAGTATTGTTTGCACCCAAATAACCTCGAAATTATACCGTCATAAAATTAAAAATCCCGTTACTTGCTCGGTTATTATGTTTATAATCGGAACCGTTGTTTCGGTTACACTATATTTATGCTCAGGAAATAGCGCAATAGTTTCAATTCTATGCTCAGCAATACTTACAGGCGCTATGCACGGCGTATCATCAATGCTTACAGCTATGGTGCCGCCGTACTTCAAAAAATACGGTAACGTTTCAACCGTAACAGGTGTTTTAAATGCCTGTGCCTATGTAGGAAGCGGTATTTCAACCTTTGGTATTGCCGTACTTTCCGAAAACTTCGGCTGGCAAATGAATTTGTTTATATGGTGTATAATCGCCACATTAGGAACAATACTATGCTTTTCTTGCATTAAACCGTGGAAAAACAAATTTTCAAATACGAATTAATAAACCATACGTAAATTCAATTTTGCAAACTTTTCCTTTTGAAAACTAACTGTAATTTATAAATAACAATAATTTTCCTATTCGTTATGTTCGAGGAAATATCTATCATATCCCAAAAGACGGTTTTAAAAACCGTCTTTTTATTTGTATAACGAAAACCACGTGATAGTCGTGTGGTTCAGTGAAGGTTTACCGATGAACAGTAAAAAGTGTTAAAAGTGCCTCGCCTCCATCTGACGAGGTTAGCGTAGCGAGCGACGCGGTAGTGAATAACAGTCCGATGGACTGTTAGAGCCGCCGAGGGACCGAGCACCGCAGTGCGAGAGGTGGATTTTGCGAAGCAAAAGACGGAGGGAGAGAAAAACTAAAACAATATATCAAATTAGTTGTTTCTCTCCCTCAGTTTCGCTAACGCTCAACAGCTCCCTCATCAGAGGGAGCAAGTATTTTAACCGACCAGTTTATTGGTAACTAATAAAATATGCATGGCTATCTGGCCAACCTCAAAACGCACTTGTGCGTCGCCTGTAAAGATTAGGGCTATGCCTGAAAATGAAAAACCACCCGCTATGTGAACTTGTCAAGTAAAAGTAGACAGTGAAAACCACCAATTATTCAAACCCTTGTTCAATTCTATATTGAACAGGGGTTTTGTAATTTAGTTTGTAAGATAATCTTTCATTGTTGAAGTAATGAACATACTTTTCAATGA
>JAGAPJ010000103.1 GCA_017623315.1 Clostridia bacterium
AAACCACGGCTTTTTATTTTAAGCTCTTACAAAAACATATTTACGATAGTTGCTCGATATAAACAATTACATTGCCGTTTAACTCTTTAATATAACCTATTTTTAAGTGTTGTCCATTACCGGTAATTACACCGCCGTGAGATTTTGCATTATTATATCCTGTCCCAATAGAATAATCAGAATAGGAAAACTTTACCCCATTAATTTCAAAGGATTCATCGCTGTGTCCTTCATAAGGCATGGGCTTAAAATCTTCAACAAAGCCCTCAACAATTTCATAATCTCCGCTTTTATAAGCCCCAACAATTTTATTATATGAACTTATTTCAAAAAAAACGGTAATTACAGTTATAAACAATATAAAAGCAAAACCGAAAGAACAAAAAATCTTTACCGTTTTATAATCTATAATTGTTTTTTCTTCATCATATTTATTCTTCCACAGCTTCGGCAAAAACGGAATTACCAATAGCATAATTAAAGGAATAAGAAGGAAAAAACTGAAATTATATGATACTTCATACAAAATATTTTCCATACTGTCCCCCACCTTAAAATGTTATTAAAATTTTTACAGCTTTATTTATCCCAATAATTTACCGCTTCTACTCTTTTTTCAAGCTCTTTTATAAGTATTTCAGAATCTGTTTTAGAATTCTTTTCTTCTTTAGTACCAACAAAAAATTTAAAACTAAAAAGCGGCAAAGCCAAAATCAAAATCGGCAGATAATACATTTGTGTCTTACTTAAAACAACATACACAATCGAAATAGCGGCCATCAAAAAATCCATTAAAAGAAAAATCAATTTTGTAACGTTATTAGATTTGCTGAAAGCGGTATAATAAGTAACGTATGTTTTACCGTCTTTCTCTATAACCCTTCCAAAAAGGATCGTAGAATTATCATTTTCAACACGCCTTGTCGGTGGATTAATGATAGTGATTTTTCCGTTTTTAAGGCAATAAAATTGAATCGCATTTTCTCCGCTAATTTCTTCCCTGCAAACGCCTTGCATTTGCATTAGCTTGTCTATTGCATCCGCTTTTGTAGTTAAAAGCTGGTATTCACCTTGACTAATTTTCTTCATCTCATCACCGACCTATAAAGGTATTATATGCTCGCGTTAAATCAGGACACAATTATAAGTAATTTACATATATCTTGAAAATATTAATTATATTAATCTCGCTTTATTTGAACTATTGTTCCGTTCTGTTCTGCACCATCATTCCACCACTTTCCCAAAGCCATAAAAAAACTATCGTCATTTACAGCAAAAGAAGTTGGGTGTACGGAATAATTAAAAGTTATTTCTTTTTTAAAACTATCAATTTCACCTGTTGATGTACTATAAACGGTGATTTTATACTCATCTTCATCAAGTGACGCAGTTAATATGTAAAGCGTATTATCATATACATATAAATCATAAGTTTGAGCATATTCAGGCAAGTTTATTAAGGTAAACTCACTCATATCATTGGTGTAATATAAATGTCCAGTTGTTAAAAAGAGTGTGTCATTAATAACTGCTTTTGCCCATTTTGGAGGAATATTTCGGCAAGACAAGCCAGTATTAAGTTTACCTACTAAGTTATTATGAAAAGCAAACGCACCATTCTCGTAACGATAAATTTCTGAAACTAGTTTGTTTTCATCCATATTTTCGTACCAAAACGAAGCGTATAAATTGTCGTTGAGAACATAAAAGTTATGGGATCTTATGCATTCTCCACCTGAGGTTTGTATAGGTTCTCCGTCTTTATTCATTGGTATTCTTACAAAATCTTTGCCGTCCTCAGAAGCTATTATCGGTGTTGAACCACGACTTGCACCGATACCCGCAAACAGTTTCCCATCATATCTTATTAAATCAAAATTATGAAGACCGTCAAGTAATCCGGATTTAGTTTGCCATACTCCATTATCAAGTTGATAGTATGTACCAAGTTCGGGTGAGCCTATTGGATCAAATCCTGGAATAGTGAGTTTATCATCAATTAGTAAAAAACGTCCTAACTGCTCATCTTGTAATACTGCCTGTTCTTTCCAATTTCCAAGATCGGATAAATTGCAATAAAGCACAGGGGTAGGACCTGAGTTATTACTATAATCGCCGCACCCTATATAAAGTTTATTTTCAAATATCGTCATATCCCATACGCAACGAGCTATTAGATTATTTTGATAATATTCTTTTGTGGGGCAGCCCAAATCTTTATATGAAGAGGTGCGACTGTTACAAGAACAAAGACACAGCATAGTCAGAAAAACTATTGCGGATATAACATATTTCTTGTAATGTTTCATAAACAAAATCCTCTCTAGTTTGATAATACCTATTACTAAACAACTTGCAAAAATGCAATTATTAAGTATTACAAAAATCATACCTTTGTATTAGAAATCATACCACACTTTTCCTCGTTTTACAAGGATGTATTAAAGTATGGTATGACAGTTATCCCTGCCTTGCATTACGAATTTGATAAAAATGGCAAGGATAAATGATTATTTGTCGCTATTGTTGCGCAATCATAGCATAAAAGCGGAAGAAAATCAATGCGGAGCATTGTATATCCCTTCGGGGAATGACGGGCTACGCCCTTATTACATCAATTCCGCAAGGAATTACATATCATCAAGCCGACAATATGCACACCTGAAGATGTAATGAGATACAACACGGCGTTGGCGTGTTGATGATATACAGCCTATCAGCTGATGATATACCAAGCCTGTCGGCTTGGATAAAAAAACCTCGTTCTTTCGAACGAGGTTTTTTTATGGGTGGTTTGAACTTAATGACACGAATAAAAATGGCTCTAAAAACTGAAGTTTTCACCAAATAAAACTTATAATTTACATATCATATCCAATTAAACAAATCACTTGAAATCAGTGATTAAAAAGAGTATAATCGGGTCGTAGGTGATTTTTATGAGAATTATGACAAGTAACATATGGGGAGACTACTTTGGAAACCCGGTATCTGTCCGAGAGGGTTTTCTTTATGAAATCTTCAAAAAATATTCGCCCGATATTATCGGTATGCAGGAGTACACTCCCGGCTGGTACAAGTCACATATGTTTAACTGGCTTTCAAACGACTATATGTGCGTTGGTACCGAGGTTCAAAACAACATAAACTATGTTCCCCTTGTTTACAAAAAAGAATACAAATTGCGTGCAATGGGTTATGAATATCTTGAAAACACCCCTGATGCAACAAAAGGCATTACCTGGGCATTCCTCAAAAAAGAGGACGGCACAAAATTCGTTGTCTGCAACACTCATTTTTGGTGGAAAGCAGGCCCTGAGCACGATGTAATTAGAATATACAACGCTCGCCAGCTTTCAGAACTTATGAAGCATCTTCACAAAAAGTATGAATGTCCTGTTTTAGCATTCGGCGATATGAACTGCGTTCTTTCGAGCGACGTTTTTAAAATTTATGCTGAAAACGGAATAAAGCATCTGCACGACCTTGCCGAAAAAAAGGACAATGTCTGCTCGCATCACGGCAACCCCGTTTTGGGAGATGACGGCAGATACCACGGCGTAACTACCAGCAAGGATAAGGAATCTTCTATTGACCATATAATTGCACTTGGCGACGGATTCAAGGTTTTGGAATACAGAATTATTGAAGACCAGATCGCGCTCGACGCAACCGACCATTCCCCTGTTTATGTTGATATAGAGCTTTAAAAGTAATCCCCAAGAACTTATCGTCCTTGGGGATTTGTTTCTCGTGTACGAAAAAGAATTGGGGTAAAAACCTGATTTTCTTTGATGTATTTCTATGTTCTTAACTTTAAGAAAGCAGTGAAAGAACAATTGCAATTATCGTAGGACACAATGCCATAAATATTAACCACCCTTTATTGTGTACCTCAACTTTAACATCGGGACAATATCTTTTTATTTTACGCAAACCATAAAACGGGAAATGCATAATATCAAACTCATATTCTCCTGCGTTTTTTATAGAAAAGGTTGCGCAGGCAGGTCTATATCTAAATCGTGAGTGCATAGCCGTTTTAAATGAAACACCTTTAATGTCAGTCCACAACAGTAAATCATTTTCGGTGTGTATCCCTTTATCATCAAGAACGCATATCACCTTGCCGAAACAAAAACGATTTAATATTGATAAGAAAATTAATGGTATCAAAACTACACCCCATATTACCGCTGTAACAGGCAAGGTTTTTAAAAATGCAGATATGAATTCACCAAAAAGCCATTCCCCACTCTCTTTCCACTCCATAATTAGAATCATAATGGGAACCATAGGAACGAAAGAAAGGAAAATGCCTAAAATATAGTTAAAATACTGTATGCGGATATTATCACCAGATAACCGTTTTAACTCCGGTTGCTTTGTTTTTGGTGCTATAGTATATAGATGCTCTAGAAAACTCGGTAAATTTTCTTTTTGTGTGTCAATAGTCAAAACTTTTGGAGATGCTGTTATTCTGCAAGGTGCTCCCTCGTTAAAAGCAATATCAATAACAAACTGTTTAAAAATAGCGGTTTGTTTGACTCTTATAGATTTAATATCTAATGGTACGCGCGTTGTATATGTAATCTGTTTACCTGTTCCAGAAACAAGTGCAATCAGCAAATAATGCTCTGTAAACCCGAAATAACCATAATACTGTGTGTTTCCCTGATTAAGCAATCCATAAATGGGGTGCATTAGTGTTTCATCATCTTCTAATAAATCGGTTAGAGCCTCAATCATAAGTTCTTTATATGTCATCATATCACCGCCTTGGGTGTATTATAGCATAAAAATGGCGAAGCCGCAATACCTCTTCACTATTCACTATTACTTATTACCTTCCAAAAATCCCGAATGCGTTTTTAGTGAAGAGTGAAAAGTGAATAGTGAAAAGGTAAGAAGTAAAAATCCCGCCCACTTACGTGAACGGGATTTTTGGTGCCGATGACCGGACTTGAACCGGTACGATATTGCTACCGAGGGATTTTAAGTCCCTTGTGTCTGCCTATTCCACCACATCGGCATATCTAAAATAATATAATATTTTAGACATTTTGTCAAGTATTTTTTTGCGACATTTGCAAATTATTTGCAGTCGCAACAACTTTTGAAAAGTTTATCCACGTCTAATCGCCTTTCAGACTTGTTTTTCACAAAACCCAAACTTTCAAAAATTGCTTCAGGGGCAGTTTCAGTATAAAAAGCATCGGTTTTACCGCGTTCACACCCAACGTGCAGGGTGCTTCTTAAAACACCATCCAAAAGGGGCAAATCGTTCATTGGCTCAATTTTATAAACCGTTAGAACGTCATCAATATCAAAAAGGCAAAAGCCTAATACCTCTTCCCTATCGGTCGCTAAAAGCAAATTCGAAAATTCAGAAAACGAAATATTTTCCTTATCATAATACTTTTTGATTAAATTTTTATCTTGCGTGGGTTTTAAAATAATCATTTAATTACTTTCTTTCATTTGTGTAATGTTTGTTAAACGGCGCATTTCACGCTCATTAAGGTTACGCCAACTGCCTCGAGGCAACATACCAAGCTTAACACCCGCAATTTCGGTACGCTTAAGGCGTAAAACCTCCAAATTAACCGCTTCACACATACGGCGGATTTGGCGGTTTCTTCCCTCGCTTATAACGAAAATAAGCACGGTTCTGTCAGGTTTTCTTTCGGCCACAAAGCAGTCACACGGAAGCACTTTTTTGCCGTCAAGTTCAATACTGCCTTCAGTTAATGTTAAAAGCTTTTCGTCCTGCACCTCACCCGCAACGGTTACACGATAGGTTTTATTAACGTGTGAGGATGGGTGGGTAAGCTTGTTTGCAAAATCGCCGTCGTTGGTCATAAACAAAAGGCCTTCGGAATTCATATCAAGGCGTCCCACAGGGAATAGGCGCTCGCCTGCGTCCTTAACCAAGTCGGTAACGCATTTTCTACCCTTTTCGTCACTTGTTGTGGTAACAAAGCCACGAGGTTTGTGAAGCATAATGTAAACCTTTTCGTTTTTACCTGCAACAACGGTTTTGCCGCGCACGGTAATTTTGTCACGCTTAGGGTCAACTTTTTGACCGATAATAGCCACGTGACCGTTTACCTTAACCTTGCCCATTTCAATAAGCTCCTCAGCCTTACGGCGTGAAGCTATACCACATTCAGCAAGGTGCTTTTGTAATCTTATTTTATTATCCTTCATCTTAATCTCCTAAAATAAATTGTGCTATATGTAAAAAGTTTTTTAATATATTATTTTGTTTTTGGTATTTATAAAGTTTAATATCTGCATTGGCTAAAATTTCCTGCTTTGCAATAACCTTACCGTTTTGCATATACACCGCTTTTCCAATTACTTCACCCTTTTTGACAGGTGCATAAAGATATGGCGGCAAATAAACCTGACAGCTAAAGCCCTCACTTTCGCTGCTGTTAAGCAAAAATGGTTTTATTTTAACAGTTAGACTTTCAGCCGTACCGCTTATAACGGGAATTTCATACTCGCTTTTTTTAGGTGTAATTTCGGTTTGAATTATTTTAGAAAGCCCGTACTGAAGCATATTTTTATGGTCTTGCCAGTCGTTAGGTGCGTTAAGAGTTACTGCAATAACGTACTTGCCGTCACGCTTTACCGCCGACACCAAGCACCTGCCCGATTTTTTGGTAAAGCCCGTTTTAACACCCACACAGCCGTCGACCATTTTTAAAAGCTTGTTGTGGTTTGTAAGGGTGCGCCTATAAGGTGGGTTGCCGTAATTTAAAGCCGCACTTTTACTGCCAACCGCATGTGCAAAATCCTCGTTTTGCATTGCATATTTTGTAAGCAGTGCCAAATCGTAAGCGGTGGTATAATGTTTTTCATCATCAAGACCCGACGGGGTAACAAAGCTGGTGTTTTTAAGGCCTATTTCCTTGGCCTTGTTATTCATTAATTCAGCAAAATCCGGTATGCTGCCCGCCATAACAATTGCAATAGTATTTGCCGCATCGTTGCCTGATGCCAGCATTAAGCCGTAAAGCAAATCGTAAAGCGTTACCCTATCGCCAACTAAAAGCCCCATTGACGAGCCTTCCACTTTCACCATTTCGGCAGTAACCGTAATCTCACGGTCTAAATTGCCGTATTCACACAGCAAAAGCCCCGTCATAATTTTGGTGGTGCTTGCCATTGGCAAAGGCTGTTCAGCGTTTTTCGAAAACAGAACCTCGCCCGTGTCACCGCATATAACCACCGCCGCCTTAGCCGAAACCTCAACAGCCGAAGCCGTCATTGGAATTGACACAAAAACAATTAATAAAACACTAAAAACTGAAACTAACCTTTTCACAAAACACACCTCGTTTTAAATTTATTAAAACGAGGTTTTGCTTATGCATTATATCAATTTTCCTTATCCTTTGAAAAAATTTCTTTTGCCTTATCAATAATTTCAGGCGCCATTGTAACGGCTTTTTCAAGTGTGGTAAGCTCGTTATAAATGGGCACCATTTTAACGTTGCCGTCCTTAATTACCATAAACGCAATGGGTGAAACGGTAACACCTGCACCGCTACCTCCCCCAAAAAGACCCTGCTGATTTTTGGTTGCAAAGTCACTGCCGCCTGTTGCAATACCGTAAGCTACCTTTGAAACAGGGATTAAAGTAAGCCCGTCAACAACAATGGGGTCACCTGTGATAACGTCGGCATTAACCATAGCCTTCAATTTGTCCATCGTGGTGTCTAAAATTGCTTGGATTTTATTATCACTCATTATAACTCATTCCTCACACTGAAATTTTTATATTCTTTTAACGCCTTAAAGGCTATTATTAACAGCAAAATCGCATTTGCTTTAACGTCAAACGAGGTTGAAAACTCACTTTCATTATGTTTAAAGCCTGCCTCAACGTTAATTTGCTTTAGCTTAATGTTTAAGTTTTGGTCAATAAATGAAAGCACGGGGTAAACAATAGCGCAAACTGCACCGTATTCAATTGCCGTCATTGCGGCATCCTCGCCGACAACAATTAAATCAAGCTTAAATTTCCTAAACTTAATTTTTAAAAGTTGGGGCTTAATTTCACAAAAAACAGCACTTACAAAATCGAAAAGTTCCTTAATTGCACCCTTAAAGCCGTGCTTGGCTTTAAGCTTTGAAAATAGCCCCTGCTCTTCTTTTGGTTTTTGGTCGGTTTTTTCACCTTTTGGATTTTCGTTTTTTTGCTTTTCTTCTTTCAGCTTATAAACCGTAATGCCTAAAAATTTAACCTTAAAATCAAGGTCGTCCTTAAACTTAATTTGGGCGGTAATTGGTAAAAGCAAAAGTAAAGCTATCAGCAATAAAACACCGCCGATAATATAAAGCGCTACCACTACAACACCCCTTTTAAGTTAATTTTGGCAAATTATTTATAGTTTATTCATCAGTTAGGGCTAACTGCTCGCCAACATCGTTCATTTCGCCGTCCTCTTGGTTTTTTGGAAGTGGCGGTAATTCACTTAAGTCTCCAAGTTGGAAGCAGCGTAAGAAGTTTTTAGTGGTACCGTAAAGCAAGGGCTTACCGGGAAGCTCTAAACGGCCACGCTCTTCAATAAGACCCTTCTCAATAAGGGTAGTAACAACGCTTGAACAATCAACACCACGCACCTGCTCGATAAACGATTTAGTAACAGGCTGGTTATACGCCACAACCGCCAAAACCTCAAGCGCAGCGTTAGATAATGGTGTGCGACGTTTAATGTCAAAGGCTTTTTTAATATATTCGCTGTATTCAGCCTTGGTGGTAAGCTGATAAGCGTTATCTAATCTTACAAGCTTAATGCCACTATCGTCCTTTTCAAGCTTTTCTGTAAGCATTTCCATAATTTCTACCGTTTTGTTAGGTGTAATTTCAAACACCTGTGTAAAACGGTCTATCGATAAAGGCTCGCCACTTGCAAAAAGCACGGCTTCAAAAGCCTTTACAAGTTCAGTTTTGGTCATTTGCGTTTACGCTCCTTAATTAACGAAATTTCCTGCTCCTCGCCATCACCCGTAACAACTACACGATTGGCTTTGCAAAGTTCTAACACTGCTAAAAAGGTTGCCACCATTTCTGAACGGCTTTCGGCGGTGCTGTAAAGGTCGGTAAGTTTTTTGCGACTACCCTTCCAAAGTGTGCGAATAACAAACACAATTTTGGTTGAAACCGCAACAATTTTCTTTGCAACAATTTTGGTAAATGGTGCGGTAGAGGGTGGCAAACGGCGTTTGCCCCTGCCCACAGCCGAAATGTAAGCGTCAAACACAACCTGCTTGTCGTGCTTTAAAACGTAGGTCTTGTCCACCTCAACATCGGCAGGAAGACGCACAAACAAATCAAAACCGCCCTGCATTTCCGAAAATTTTTTTGCCATTTGCTGACAAACCAAATATTCAAGCAGCTCGCCTGTAAGCTCTTCCTTTAGCTTAACCACTTCGTCGTGCTTGGGAAGTAGGCTTACGGTTTTTATGTATAAAAGGCGTGACGCCATTTCCAAAAAATCGCTTGAAATTTCCATCTCGCCCTCTTTAATTTCTTCAATTTGGGCAAGGTACTGATCAATAAGCTCCACAAGCGGAATATCGTAAATATTATATTTATTACGTGCAATAAGCTGCAGCAATAAATCAAGCGGGCCTTCAAAGCCATCTAATTTATAACTTAAAGTTTGTTCCATTTATAACCTCAAAACAAAAATGAAAATGGTAATGATACAATATCGTTAATAACGTTCATAATAGCGTTAGCCGCTATGCCAAGCGGGGTTGACAATGCTTCAGATGCGATTAAAAATATCATAATAAACATTAAAATGCGTTCGTACTGCATTGCCTTCCAATAATATTTGTCAGGTAAAACTGCAAACAAAATACGTGACCCGTCAAACGGAGGAATGGGTATAAAATTAAATACTGCTAAATAAACGTTATAAAAAGCGATGGTTACAAAAAAATCCCACGCGTATACCGCAAAAACGCCAAGCGGTGTGGCAAAAACAAAAATTATGTAAGCAAACACCATTGAAATTGTTGCAGTAATAATATTTGCCGCAGGACCTGCAAATGCGGTTATCGCCATACCTATTTTAGGATTGTTAAAATTACGGGGGTTAACCTGTACAGCCTTTGCCCAACCAACACCTAAAAACAACATAGATAAAGCACCTATATAATCGATATGCGCAAAGGGATTAAGGGTAAGTCTGCCTTGGTAACGGGGTGTAGGGTCACCAAGCTTTGTAGCAATAAAGCCGTGCGCCCATTCGTGAACAGGCATTGTTAGAAATATTATCACCAAACAGGATAACACGTGAACAATTAAGTCGGATATTTGAAAATCACCTGTTATTATATCCATCAACAAGACATATCACTCCAAAATAGCATATTATTAGTTATATTATAATATATAATAGCGAAAAAGACAAGAAAAAAATCACCCTGAAACTATAAAAACGGTGAGCAGAAACTGCCCACCGTTTTTAACGCAATATAACTATTAGTTAGCTTTTTGCCATTCTTCAGCCTTGTCAGCCGACATTCTCTTGATGTTTTCTTCGGGGTATTTAGATTCAGCACCACCGTTTACATAAAGAAAATATTTGCCGTTTTCGGTTACATAAAGGCTTTCTTCATAACCGGTTGCATCACCGAATTCGCCAAAGGTGTTCTTTTTAACAAGAGTAGCGGTTTCGGTATCATACTCAACCTTGCAAATGATCTTTTTCATTTATTTTCTCCTTTTTCAGATTTCTTAACTATTATACACAGTAAACGCGAAATTGCAACTGTAAAATTTTACAAAAGTAATCCACAAGCAAATGCATTTAGAATTGATAATCCTTATATTTTGTAGAGGCGTTAGGAATTTTTTCAATTTCACTGTCAAGCGGGTTGTAAGGAAGGGGTATGCTTACCGATTGACTGCTAAATTCAATAATTTGTCTAACATTTTTGCTGTCTCGAAGCCAAATATTTCCTTCGCCTTTGTTCAACACCTCAAACCAAGCGTGTGATAAGGGTAAAATTACATAGGTTGGGTCCACAGCCGAATAAAAATCAACGCTTTGATTCATTCCGTGGTGCGCCATTTGAAGAATATCACTTTTTAGATAACTGTCGTAATATTTATACACAAAATTCATACCGTATTCTTCAATATCACCGGTAATCATTATGCTTTGACCTGCAATATTAATTTTAAATATAAGGGATGCCGCGTTTGATGAGGGGTGCTTTTCTTCATCTAATCTATTTGGGAAAAGATATTCATAAGAAAACAAAACGTCAATAACAGCGTTTCTGATATAAACCTTATCTCCTGTGTGTATTCTAACCTTAGGAACATTCGGATAATATTCCTTCATCGCTTTTTTAAACTGATTATAGCGATATATAGAATCATCCAACATAAAGTCGTCCTTTACCTGCATCGATTCTTCGGTTTGGAAATTATAATAGAAGGCTTCAATATCAACCTTGTTGTGATAATCGATTGAGAAGGTATTGAACACACCGATATGGTCACCGTGACAATGGGTAAATATCCAAGCGGCGATACGTGGCTTTTTAGTGCCTTCGGGCGACTGCTCTTTCAAAATATTATAAAGCTTGGTTGAATCAATGCTGTCGGGGTCACCCATACCGCCGTCAATGATAATAAAGCTGCCGTCATCAAGTCGAATAATAAAGCCCATACCCTCTTGAGCTATAACGGTTTCACCCTTCATACCTGTAAAGGTTGACTGAATGTTCTTGCTTTTGTATTTATTATCCTGCTTACGTTTAAACAAATCGCCCTTAGGCTCGGCAATAATAGTCGTTGTAAATTCCTTAGGAAAATAGCTTAATGTTACCCTTGTTGCATCGTTTACAAGGGTAGTAAATGAATTATCGTCAATTTGGTTTTTTGAATAGGTAACAAAGCCATTGCTAAGCAAGGTTTCAATATATGCATTATAATCGTCAATAGCAGTTTGGGTTGCTCGTGTTATATACATATCATCCTGCTTTAAAGTATCTAAAACACCGCTTGGAAATTCGGGTAATTGATCCACCTTTAATACCTCCTTAGGCTCGCTATTATTGGACTTATTACTACAAGCTGAAAAAACGCCAACACTTAAAACCAAAATTATAACCACCGCTAATAATTTTTTCATCATTTACATCCTTTCATAATTAAAACTAATCTAATTATACCAGCCTTTTGATAAATAAAAAAACATGCTTAAAGCCGAAGAAGGCATATCGCCCCGACGGTATATTATCACCCGCATTATAATATATAAACTAAAAAAAGACAATAAGAAAAACAATTTTCTTATCGTCCTTTAAAATTTTATTTTACACACCGTCCCCTGTGTTACCCAGGCGGAAAAGGTTTTTGAAACTTAATCTTGATATTCCTTAGTCGATTTTATTATGTAATAAATGAATGCAGTTATTGATGCTCCAATCAGCGAAAATATTACGGGACATGCCGACCATATAAAAGTACCTTCCCACGCAAGTGCATTTATATCGAATCTAAACCAATAAAGAAAAGCGGCTATACACAAAATCAACTGTGGAACCCATATCCTTTTTGTCTTTATATATGATAAACAACCGTATATTAACGAATATAATGGTAAGCCGAAAATAAGATACAATTCCCTTAAATCAAATCGTATATAACCTCTGCCGCTTTCATATAAATCTGCAAAGACCGTAGATAAAGACAAACCAATAACCATTATCACACTTAATAAAACACAAAGCCAATATTTCCGCAAGAAATTCAAAAACCAATTTTTCATAATTATTCTCCTAAAAATTCAATTGATTTTTCTACAATTGGGGTTCTGTGCGGTATTTTCAACACAGAGAACCGTCCCCTGTCTTAGTCCCCCTGTCTTATCTGTCTTATATAGTCCCCTGTGTTATTCCAAGCCATAATTTTATGCAATCTTTATCCAAGCTGCATCAGGGCGTTTTTCCCATTCTTCTGCAAATGCTTCAATTTTTTCAAAGGAAACTTTTTTACCATCAATTTCAAATACTGATTTTTCATAATCGGGTTCACAACCAAACCTATTAGATGAGGGCTTTTCATTGCCTACAAAGTCAAATGTTGCAAAAGTTGAAATGTTATATTTATTTTCATCAAAATTTATAGTGTTGTAAACATGAGAAAATGCACCACCCGAGCTCAAAAAAGTTCCATCGGATTTCAACGATTGAAACCAACGAACATATAAACTATAACCGTAAATTTTATCATTTGATTTATGTAGAATTAAATAAGTGTCAGCGTCAGGTAACTCTGAAATTATGAGCTCGTTTTGACCGTCTTTATCCAAATCTACGAAGGTGTAATCACGGGGGACAAAGACATTATCTTCTTCGTAATAATCAATATCTTCGGGATATTTATAAAAGGGCTTATAATCATTTAGATAAACAGTTGTGCCCTTTTCAGTAACAAAAGGGGTTTCGCTACTCAATACCGAAAGTAAAGCACTATCCTCTTGAAGTGATAATGTGTTAGCTTCACCACACCCGACGAAAGAAAAAAGCATTAAAAAAGCGACAAGCAAAATTATAGATTTTTTCATATCCATACCTCACAAACGAACTTTATTTAATTATAGCATGGCGAAAAATAAATACCACTAAAAATCTATTACAAAAAATTACAATTTTGTAAAGCTTAAATAAATATCCAACCGCATAGTGAACTTGTCAAGTAAAAGTAGACAGTGAAAACCACCAATTATTCAAACCCTTGTTCAATTCTATATTGAACAGGGGTTTTGTAATTTAGTTTGTAAGATAATCTTTCATTGTTGAAGTAATGAACATACTTTTCAATGA
>JAGAPJ010000104.1 GCA_017623315.1 Clostridia bacterium
AATTACCTCCGATACTGTCTCGTAAAGAGTACAGTTCATAATAATATTACAATCCGCCTTAGCGGGAATTGCTTAATGATTCTTTTCGTATATTGCGCAAAGACCTTCAAGTAAAAGGTTTTCGTTATAAATAATGCTGTGATTACAGTGGGTTATAATCTCTCTTGAAAGACCGCCGGTTGCAACAACCGTCGGTGTTTCACCAAGCTGTGCTTCAATTCTGTCCAAAAGACCGTCAAGCATAGCGGCAGTGCCAAGAACAAGTCCCGACTGCATAGATTCAACAGTATTGCTTCCTATAACCGATTTGGGAGCTTCGATGGGAATTGAAGGTAAAAGTGCAGTGTTTTCGGCCAATGCCTTTAAGGTTAGGCGAACACCTGCCGCAATAACACCGCCTAAGAATGCACCGTCCTTATCTAAAACGCTTAAGGTGGTGGCGGTGCCCATATCAACAATTACGCAGGGCATACGGTAGGTATCAATTGCGCCGACAGCGCCTGCAACAAGGTCAGCACCAAGCTGTGCGGGGTTATCGATTTTTATATTAAGACCGGTTTTGATACCGGGACCAAGCATTAATGGTACAATTTGGCAAAGCTTTGCAACTGCACGGCTAATGCTTTTACCAACCGACGGCACAACCGATGAGATTATACAATCCTCAATATCGTCGGGTGACATTTTATAAAGTGATAAAAGGTTTTTTATGTCAATGGCATATTCGTCTTCGGTACGCTTTGTGTCGGTAGCAAGGCGGGCGGTAAAACCTAAAATACGGTTATTATAGGTGCCCAAAGTTATGTTTGTGTTACCGATATCAATAGTCAATAGCATCCTAATCATTCCTTTCGTTTATATTATATATATATTTAATAATAAAATCAAGATTTTTATTGACAAATTGACTTTGTATTGTTATAATGATTGGTGCTAAATGGGAGAATATGGTCTTCCTTAGCTCCTTGTTCCGTGAAGACACGGGACCAAAAGTCCAAAAGGAGGTGCAAAAGTAAATGACCAATAAGTATGAGGCAGCTATGGTTTTCACTGTTGCTAACGGTGAAGAAGCAACATTAGCTTTGAAAGAAAAGTTTAATGACCTTATCGCTAAAAACGGTGCCATTGAAAATGTTAATGATTGGGGCAAGCGTCGTCTTGCATATCTCATTAACGACGAAGCTGAAGGTTACTACGTTTTCTTTGAATTCGAAAGCGAACCTACCTTTCCCGCAGAATTAGAGCGTATTGCTAGAATTACTGACGGTGTACTTCGCGTAATGGTTATCAAAAAGTAAGCAAGGAGAAAACAAACGATGTTTAACTTAGTTGTTTTAACAGGTCGTCTAACGGCCGATCCGGAGCTCAAAACCACAACCAACGGCACTAACGTGACCACATTTTCAATCGCTGTTGAGCGTCGTTATCGCTCGGGTGAAGAACGCCAAACCGATTTTATTAATATCGTTGCTTGGCGTCAAACAGCAGAATTTATTACCAAATACTTCAAAAAAGGCAGCTTGATCGGTATTGAAGGTTCTATTCAAACTAGAAGATATCAGGATAAAAACGGTAACAACCGTACCGCTTTTGAAGTAATTGCAAACAACGTACAGTTTGTTGAATCTAAGCGTGAAGCAGGCGTTGAAGGCGCAAGCTTTAGCAATGCTGACGTTAATGATTTTGCTGAAATGGACGCTGTTGATGACAGCGACCTTCCGTTCTAATTAATTTATAAATTTTAATGATTGGAGGCTTTAAAATGGAAGAAAGAAACGAAAGACCCATGCACAGAAAGCCCCGCAAGAAAGTTTGCCATTTCTGTGTAGACCGTGTTGAAGCCATTGATTATAAGGATGTTGCATATCTTCGCAAGTTCATTTCTGAACGCGCTAAGATTTTACCCCGCCGTGCTACCGGTACCTGCGCTGCTCACCAGCGTGAATTGACAACCGCTATCAAGCGTGCGCGTCAAATTGCATTACTTCCTTATGTTAATGACTAATATTTAACAAAATTAAATGCTCGCTTTTCAGCGAGCATTTTTTTATACTTATAATTTGAAATCATCTTCGGTGTAGTTGTCGGCAAGTTTGATTTTAACGGGGACACGCTTTAACGGGTCGTATTTATAACTGCGGCAGTTATCCGCCTTGTCGGTAACACCGTGTTTTTTACAAATAATTTGGTCGTCGTAATTAAGCTTAGTACCGTGTACGCAATATTCACAATGCTTTTCAAGCTTTTTATTAAAAGGTGATTTAGCCATTATTTTTCACTTCCCTTAAAGGTATTATACTATATCCTCGATGATATTACCAGCAAATTTTTTATTGTAAAGCGAAATTATTAATACAATGCCCATAATTATAAGAGAAAATGCTACTGTAGGTCCATTTATAAACAGCTTATAATTGAAGTTTATGTTATTTGAAAGGGTGCTGACGCTTAGTTTAAGGCTATTTAAAAGCACAAGGGTAATAAAGGCGGAAAAACAACCGTGTAATATTCTGAAAAACACAAACCGCAAATAATTAATTTTTGTGTATTTAAGTAGCGAAAACACCTGCGCCCAAATGCTTAACCCGGCAAAGCCCAATAAAAACGAAATAAGTAAAATATTTTTAGTTGTAAAAACCGCGTTTGTAACCTCACACAAAAGGGTTATAAAATACAGCGGTTTTATGTTTTTGAAAAGCATTTTAAGGTATGCGGTGATGGTTGAAAACAAAATTACAAGCCCGCAAATTTTGATAACGGTGTTTGCCGCATCGCTTGCGCTTTGGGTAAAATTTTCAACACAGCCAAGCGGTTTTTTATTAATAAAATTTGTATTGTATTTTTTTGTCTTGCCGCTTAAAAACAGCATAATAAGCAGGGAAGCCATAATATGCGAAGTATAAAGCACCCACCCTAAAGCACTGCTTTTAAACACACCCTTACCAACTGCAAGAATAATAAAGGCAGGCCCTGCATTTATGCAAAAGTTTATCATTATATCGTTTTTTGGTGACGGCTTTTCGGAAAGTAGCTTTGCCCCAAGCGGATAACCGCCTATAAGTGACAGCAAAAATATTGCAAATTCATAATAATTTAGTCCAAATAGTTTATTAGTCACCTTATTAAGCGGTTTCAACAGTCCTAAAACACCGCTGTTGTTAATAAACAATACGCCAAAGGTGAAAGGGTAAATTGATGGAATAATAATGTTACCGCAAATAAGTACACCCGAAATGGCGGAATTTATGCAAATTTCGGGCTTTAAAATTATTAAAAAGCAAAACGAAGATATAAAAATTAAACATAAAAGGCTTATTAGCTTTTTCACACCATCACCTATGAATTATTTTATAAATAAATTCATAGCATTATTACAAGGGTGATAAAACTAATGGCTAAAAAGTTAAATATAGAAAAGGGCAAAAAAAGGGTTAAATGGAATTTAATGCCCAAAACAGATTTTATTGACGGGGATATGCTGTCGTCCTGCCATATTGAAATTTTTGGCAGTAAAAAAATTGAAATTGACGGCTGCGCAGGGGTTTATGAATATACAAATGATTACCTAAAGCTTAGGTTGAAAACAGGCGCGTTGCTTATTTGCGGTAGCGATTTTGACATTATAACCTTTGAAAATAAATCAATAACCGTTAAGGGCAATATTAAAAGTATTGAATTTTGTGTTTAGGTGGTAAAATGCTTTTTTTATATAGGTTTTTTCTTGGTGTTTTAGACATTGAAATTTACGGTATTTTTCCCGAAAAGGTGTTAAACCTTTGCGAAAAGCACAAAATAAGTATATGGAATATTCGTTTTAAAAAGGGTAAAATTTGCTGTAAAATTAACGTGCGTGATTTTAAAAGACTTCCTAAAATTTTTAAGCGGCAGGGTGTTAGGCTTCACATTTTAAAGCGACAGGGACTTCCGTTTTTTACAAATAAATATAAAAGGCGATTCGGTGTTTTTGTAGGGGCGTTAATTTTTATTGTTTTGTTAAATTACCTTTCAGGCTTTGTGTGGATAATTGAAGTCGAGGGTAATAAAACGGTTGATAGCAAAGAAATTATAGTGCAGTGCCGTGAAATTGGTATAAATGAGGGTATAAAATATAAAAAGCTAGATTTTAAGAACAAAGCGCAGGAATTATTGCTTAAAAGCGATAAGCTTTCGTGGGCTTCCTTTAACGCCCAAGGGTGTGTGCTGACAGTAAACGTTACCGAAATTACCAAAAAGGACAAGGTGGATGCCTTTGCGACCAATCTTGTGGCTGACAGCGACGGTATAATTACCCATATTGACGTAACGGTGGGCAACTGTGTTGTAAAGGTGGGGGATACGGTAAATAAAGGTGACGTGCTTGTGTCGGGTATTATTGAAAACGAGGAAGGCACAAAATTTGTTAAAAGCCGTGGTAAAATTATTGCTGAAACGGTAAATACTGAAACCTTGACACAAAATTATAAATTTAAAGAAATCGCTTTAACAGGCAAACAAAAAAGCAAAACCGTGCTTGAATTGTTTACCCTTAAAATACCGCTTTATTTAGGGGGAGAAAACGGTAAATTTGACAGCGAATATACTGTAAAAAGCCTAAAGCTGTTTAACCGACCGTTACCAATAAAGCTGCATACACGTCGGTTTATTTTTAAAGCGACAAACGACGTCACCTTAACCTATGATTTGGCCTGCGAAAGACTTGCAAAGCAAATTGAAGCCAAGTACCCAAACGCCGAAATAGAGAAGGATTTTTTTGATAATTACACCTTTGCCGAATTACAGGCAAAAATTTACGAAAGCCGTGATATTGCGACTAGCCAAGAACTTATCTTTGACATAAATAAAGCCCCTGAATAATTTGGAATTTTATTAACACAAAGTAATAAGAAGTTACGGTTTTGTGTGTTTATAAAATAGTATGTATTTAAAAAACTTAAAGAGCGCGGTTGGTGTAAAAACCAACCGCGCTTTACATCTTGCAGATAATGCCAAAATGTGCTATACTTAGGATGGATTAAGTGGGGCGATAAACCGTACTGTTAAGGAAGTGGCACAATAGAACCCCGCATGATTTATTATCGCATACAACCGTATGAGAGTCTATATATAGATTTTGAAAACTATTTTCACCATATCTAGTATACTCTCACGCTAACCGTCCCCTTGTCTCCCAGGTGCTCTAATAGGAGTTGGGCTAGATTATCTCACTTCTAGTGGTAGAAATGAATTTAAATCTTTGATATAAGTGGTGAAACTTTTGGAGAAATACAGCAAGGAAAGTTTAAAAAAATTTGTCGAATACAGGAGCCCCACAGAAGAAACTGTATTCAACTTATTAGTATTACATATAGTTGCATATTTGATAATTTTTTTAATAAGTTACACAAAATTTAAATGCTTTTTATCGCTGTTGCCTTTATGTATAATATCATTTGTGATATATATAGCATTTAAAAGAATAAATAAACCAAAAACTAAAATTATTAATCTTTTTTGTGGATTACAAAGTATAATCTTATCATTTATTTGTCAATGTGGATGTTATTTATTTATTCCATTAACAGCAACATATAAACTTAGACTATTATTAATATTAGTAATAGGGAATCTCTCTATTTTAATATTTATAGTATGGTTTTCCGCAAACTTAGTTAGACTTAAAAAATTTCCTGCGGATATACCTATATCAATAACAATAATATCCACAAGTGTTTGTTGTGGAATCAGCTTATCAAGGTTAATTAATTCTGAGATGGTAATGATATTTGTTTTGGCTGCATTTTCGTTTATCGCCTCAACTTGTTCTATATACGTATTAAAATATTATTATGCGAATATTTTAGAAAAGATTAATAATGATAAGAACACAGGGGACGGTTAGCTTGAAACAAAAAGCAGGGAGACAGGAGACAAGGGGACAGGTTACCTGTGTTAACAAATTAGTTTTTATTCAAATTAATTCCTTTCTTTAAAGAGAGCGGTTGGTGTAAAAGCCGACCGCTTTTGTAATTTTAAATATGTTATTATTGTAGATTTTTTATTTTATATGTGATATAATAATATTAATAGTAACTTAACGGAAGTGATACGGTGTTTGAAAAAACAATCGATATTGAACGAATTGAACAATTAGTGGCGCTTTTTGGTAATTTTGATGAGAATATTAAGGATATTGAAAAAAGGTATAACGTTGTTATTACAAACCGCGGCAGTCAAATTAAAGTATCGGGCGACCCTAACGACGTTTTAATTGCGGTTAGAACGGTTGAATGTCTTATTGAAATGATAAACAAGGGTGAACAAATTACCGACCAAAGCATTCAATATGCCGACACGCTTGTTCGTGACGGTGAAGACGATAAAATAGGTAAACTTTTAAACAGTGACTGCGTGTGCATTACCTCAAAGGGTAAGCCTGTAAAAGCAAAGACTTTGGGTCAAAAGAAGTATATTGAAGCCATTAAGAAAAACACCATTACCATTGGCGTTGGGCCTGCGGGTACGGGTAAAACCTTTTTAGCGGTTGCAGTTGCGGTAGCGGCTTTTCGTTCAAAACAGGTTAACCGTATTATTTTAACCCGTCCTGCTGTTGAAGCGGGTGAAAGCCTTGGCTTTTTACCCGGTGATTTACAACAGAAAATCGACCCGTATCTTCGCCCTTTATACGACGCACTTTTTGAAATGCTTGGTGCCGAGAATTTTCAACGCTGTATTGAACGTGGCGATATTGAGGTTGCCCCCTTGGCATATATGCGTGGTAGAACTTTGGACGATAGTTTTATTATTTTAGACGAAGCGCAAAATACTACAAGCGAGCAAATGAAGATGTTTTTAACCCGTTTGGGCTTTAATTCAAAGGCGGTTGTAACGGGTGACATTACTCAAATCGACCTGCCATCTGGTAAAAAATCGGGTCTTAAGGATGCAGTTAAGATTCTTAAGAATATTGACGATATTGCAATTATGCGCTTATCTGATAAGGACGTTGTAAGGCACCGCTTAGTGCAGGAAATTATTAAGGCGTATGAAAGAAACGAGGAGCTAAATGAACGCAAAGGTTAGTATAACAGTAAAAGAAAAAAGTGTTGCAATTCCCAAAGAATACCGTGCGCTTATCAGAAAAGCGTGCAACGCAACCTTAAAATATGAAGACTTTATAGATAAAGCCGAAATTAACGTAACTATTGTTGATGACAATGAAATACGTGAGCTTAACCGTGAATTTAGGGATATTGATAAATCTACCGATGTGTTATCCTTTCCTTTGGGTGAAGATGGGGTGTACGACTATAACCCCGAAACTGACGCTTTAATGCTTGGCGATATTGTTATATCAGCCGACCACGCTTTAGCACAGGCCGAGCTTTACTGTCACGGTATCGAGCGTGAAATTGCCTTTTTAACGGTACATTCAATGCTACACCTTTTAGGTTATGACCACGTAAATAGCACCGAAGAAGAAAAAGAAATGTTTTATAGACAAGAAGAAATTTTAAAAACAATGGGTTTAGAGGTCAAAAAATGAAACAAACATCTGCTTTTATAACAATTATAGGTCGCCCCAATGTTGGCAAATCATCTCTTATGAACTGTATTTTGGGTCAAAAGGTTGCCATCGTTTCGGACAAGCCCCAGACCACCCGTACTAAAATTATGGGCATTAAAACCGAGGGTGAAAACCAAATTGTGTTTATTGATACACCCGGTTTTCACAAGGCGAAAAACGAGCTTGATAAAAATATGAACCGTGCAGTAAGTGACGGTATGACCGACGTTGACGCGGCAGTTTTAGTGGTTGAAGCAAACCCCAAATTTAAGTTTGACGGTGATAATTTACCCCCTGCTGAAGCAAGGCTTATTGATGACCTTAAGCGCCGTAAAATGAAGGCAGTTTTAGTTATAAACAAAATTGACCTTTTAGAAAAGAAGGACGAGCTGTTTTCTCTTATTATGTCGTATACAAAGGCTTTTGATTTTGAAGCAGTTGTACCTCTTTCAGCCCGTACAGGTGACGGTGTTGACATTTTAATGACCGAAATTAAAAAGTTCTCAAAGCCGTCTCCCCATTTCTTTCCATCAGACGACGTTACCGACCAACCCGAAAAGGTAATTGTTGCTGAAATGATTCGTGAGAAGCTTCTCAGGTCACTTGATAAAGAGGTGCCTCACGGTATTGCGGTTGATTTGGAACGCTTTGTTGAACGCGACACCGCCGAGGGTGAGCCGATTGTCGAAATTGAAGCCACCATTATTTGCGAAAAGGATTCTCACAAGGGCATCATTATCGGTAAGGGCGGTGCGATGCTTAAAAAAATCGGTATGCAGTCACGCCGCGATATTGAAGAATTTTTCGGTATTCGCGCGTCGGTTAAATTATGGGTAAAGGTTAAGGAGGACTGGCGCAACCGTCAGGGTCTTATTCATACCTTTGGATTAGATTAATTTACCTTTTATAATTTTTAAAAATCACCTAAAACTATTTTTGGGTGATAAAATGGAAGAAAATAAAAATTGGCTTAAGTTTGCCATAAGCGGCAAGGTAAGCGATTATTTGAATTTTGTAAATTCGTGCAAGGGAAGTGAAGTCATTGGCAGAAGCAATAACCCGTTTTACGACCGAAGCGCTGGTAATAAAGGAAATGAACGTGGGGGAAAGCGACCGCCTAGTGACACTTTTCAGTAAGGAACACGGTATTATAAAGGCTTTTGCAAGCGGTGCTAAGGGTGTAAAATCCAAAAAGGGCGCTGCAACAAGCCTACTTACATACGGAAGCTTTACAATAAAAAACAAAAATGGCAGTTTGCGAATTTATGAAGCCACACCGATTAAAATGTTTTTCGGTGCGGGGGACGATATTGTTGTGCTAACCTTAGCACAATATTTTTGCGAACTCAGTTTTAACTTTGCGGTAAACGGTACAAATAATACCGAATTTTTACGGCTTATTTTAAATTCACTTCACTTTTTAACGGTGGCAAAGCGCTATCCTCCCTTAATTAAAGCGATAACAGAGCTTCGCACCGCCACAATTTCGGGCTATGCTCCAAACCTAATTGCTTGTGACGGTTGCGGCAAATTTGAAGAGGATATAATGTACTTTAATACCGAAGACGGTATTATTACCTGCGGTGAATGTGAAAGGAAACAAAATTCAATACCAATTGACCGCACAATGCTGTCGGCTATGAGACATATCGTTTATTCCGATTTTAATAAGCTTTATAATTTTGAAATACCAAACGACCGTGCAAATTTGTTAAGTGATTTAACCTCGAATTATCTTGTTGCCCAAACTGATTATAGATTTAAAACACTAGACTTCTACAACAGTATTAAGGAGTAAAAAATGTATAATATCGAAAGATATTCCAAAACCTTAGAACTTGAAAAAATATTACAAAGCCTGTCAAACGAAGCATCAATTGCCGAAACCAAGACGGAGGCTTTAAAACTTTTGCCTGAAACCGATTTTAATACAGTCGGTTTTTTGCTTTCCCAAACCGATTCGGCTTACTGCTTTATGGCACAGTATCAGGCACCGAATTTTGCTGGAGCAAGAAATGTTATATCCGCTTTAAACCGTGCTGAAGCTGGCGCTGTGCTTTCAATGCGCGATTTATTGGATACCGCCGACACTTTACGTGTAATTCGCACAGTAAAGCAATGGCGCGAAAACTGCAGTGGTATTACTTATACCCCTTTGCAAGAGCTATTTGATTCACTTATACCAAATAAATATCTTGAAGAAAAAATTAATTTTGCAATTAAAAACGAAGAAGAGCTTAACGATAATGCTTCGCCTACACTTTATGATATCCGCCGTAAAATCAGCGCAAAGTCCGCCAAAATACGTGATTTATTAGATAAAATAATTAAAGGTCCAACCGTTAAATATTTGCAGGATGCAATTATAACCCAACGTGACGGTCGTTTTGTTGTTCCTGTAAGGGCTGAATGTAAGGGTCAGGTAAGCGGTATTGTGCACGATACATCTGCAACAGGCTCGACCATATTTATTGAGCCTATGTCGGTTGTGGAAACCAATAATGAAATTCGTGTTTTGAAAATTAAAGAGGCTGAGGAAATTGACCGTATTTTAGCCGAACTTTCAGCCGAAGCTGGAAGCTTTGTCGGTGGAATTACCGCATCCTTTAATGCACTGATTCGGCTTGATTTAGTGTTTGCTAAAGCCAAGCTTGCTTATAAAATGCGTGCGGCTTTACCAAAAATTAACCAAAAGGGTTATACTTACCTTAAAAATGCCCGTCATCCGCTTATAAGCAATAAAACAGTTGTTCCTATAACGGTTGCCCTTGGTAAAGAATATAACACACTTGTTATAACAGGTCCTAATACGGGCGGTAAAACAGTTACAATTAAAACTATCGGTCTTTTAACATTAATGACAATGTGCGGGCTTATGATACCCGTTGACGACGGCAGCGAGGTTGCAATTTATAGCAAAATTTTTGCCGATATCGGTGATGAGCAAAGCATTGAACAGTCGCTTTCAACCTTTTCGTCACATATGGTTAATATAATTTCAATTTTAGATAATGCAGATGATGATTCGCTTGTATTATTTGACGAGCTTTGCGCAGGTACCGACCCAATTGAAGGTGCCGCCTTGGCAAAGGCAATTTTAATGCGACTCTCACTCTACGGCAGTAGGGTGGTGGCAACAACCCACTACCCCGAGCTTAAGTCTTATGCGATTGATACCGAAAAGGTTGAAAATGCATCCTGCGAATTTGACGTTCAAACCCTAAAGCCTACCTACCGCCTAATTATCGGTATGCCGGGGCGTTCAAATGCGTTTGCAATTTCGGGCAAATTGGGCTTGGATGAAAGCATTATTGAAATCGCAAAGGAACAGGTAAAGGATGAGGATTTGCGCTTTGAACGGGTTGTGGCATCGCTTGAGAACGCCCGCCGTGAAGCCGAGGAAGAGCACAAAAAAGCGCAAAAGCTTCGCATACAGTTGGATGAAGCCAAGCGCAAAAGCGATATGCGAGAGCATGAGCTTGAAATTAAGCTTGAAAAGGCCATGAACGATACCCGTGAAAAAGCAAATCAAATAATTGAAAACGCATGGTATAAGTCGTCACTTTTACTAAACGAGCTTGAAGAAATGAAGAAAGCCATCAATGCCGAAAATGCGGCAAAAATGGCAGAAAAAGCACGCGGAATGTATAAATCCACTCTTAAGGAGCTAGAGGACGAGGCTGACCCAATAACCGTGAAAAATGTGGCGGGTGAAGCGGTTACAAATGTCAATAAGGGCGATATTGTGGTTATTGCCGATATCGGTCGTGATGCTACTGTTATTGATTTCAAGCCCGATAAAAGGCAAGCTTACGTTATGGCGGGTGCTATTAAAATGTGGGTCAACTTTGATAATTTAAGGTTTAAATCGAGCTTTTCGCCCACAACCGAACGACCTAAAACCCGTAATGTAACGGGAATTAAATCCCGTGCTGAACGACAGGCTGTGACCGAAATTGACCTTCGCGGTCAGGCAAGTGATGAAGCTATTTTAGAGCTTGACAACTTTATTGATAACGCCGTGCTTTCGGGTATTGATACTGTCCGCATAATTCACGGTAAGGGCACGGGTGTGCTTCGCAAAAATGTTCAGGCTCATCTTCGCCACCATAAAAATATTAAGTCCTTTCGTCTGGGTACGTTTGGCGAGGGTGAAAACGGAGTAACAATTGCCGAGCTTAATCGGTAAATATTATTTTGAGGGAGATAATTATGAACTTTATAACTGATGATTTTTTGCTTAAAACCGAAACGGCAAAGCTGCTTTACCACAAATATGCTGAAAATATGCCGATAGTTGATTATCATTGCCATATTAACCCGCAGGAAATTTATGAGGATAGAAAGTTTGAAAATATTACTCAGGTTTGGCTTGGCGGTGACCATTATAAATGGCGTCTTATCCGCAGTAACGGTGTTAACGAGGACGAAATTACAGGTAATGCCGATGCAAAGGTTAAATTTAAACATTTTGCCGAAATGCTTCCCAAGGCAATTGGCAACCCTATGTATCATTGGACACATTTGGAGCTTAAAAAATACTTCGATTATAACGGCGTTTTAAATGCTAAAACCGCTGATGAGGTGTTTGCGCTTTGTAACGAAAAGCTTCAAAAGGATGATATGACAGTTAGAAGCTTAATTAAAAAGTCAAACGTAAGTATGATAGGCACAACCGACGACCCTATCGATTCACTCGAATGGCATAAAAAGCTTTCAGAGGATAAAAGCTTTGATGTTACAGTTGCGCCGTCATACCGTCCTGACAAGGCTGTAAATATTGAAAAGGCAGGCTTTGCCGAATATATCGGTAAGCTTTCTTCGGCTTCGGGTATTGAAATTAAAACTGTTGCGGATGTTAAGGCAGCATTGTCTAACCGTTTGGATTTCTTCTGTGAGGTTGGTTGTCGTGCTACCGACCACGGCCTTGATTATGTAGTTTATTTACCCGCAGATGATACTGAAGTAGAAAATATTTTCCAAACCGTTATGAACGGCGGCACCATTTCGCAGGAGGATGCTGACAAGTATAAAACTGCAATTATGCTTCATCTTGGCAAGGAATATGCAAAGCACGGTATTGTTATGCAGCTACACTACGGTGCACAGCGTAACACAAACGGTAAAATGTTTGAACGCTTAGGCGCCGATACAGGCTTTGACTGCATTTCAACCAAAAGCTGTGGCGAAGCTATTACAGGCTTTTTGAATGCATTGGCTTCTGAGGACGCTTTGCCCAAAACTATACTTTATTCACTTAACCCGCAGGATAACGAGCTTTTAGACACTGTTCTTGGCTGTTTTCAGGGCACTGAAGCACAGGGCAAAATTCAGCATGGCTCGGCTTGGTGGTTTAACGACACAAAATCAGGTATGGAAGCACAACTTAAGTCACTTGCTAACCTTTCCTTGCTCGGTAATTTTGTTGGTATGCTTACCGACTCTAGAAGCTTTTTGTCATACACCCGTCACGAATATTTTAGAAGAATTCTTTGTAATCTTATCGGTGAATGGGTAGAAAACGGCGAATATCCCTTTGATGAGGAACAGTTGGGTCAGCTCGTTCAGGATATATGCTTTAACAACGCAAAAAGATATTTTGACCTTTAGGGAGTAAGTTGTGAATATTAAGGATAAAAAGCTTGGTTGCCCAATACCTACTGCAAAAAATTCAAGCAATTCGTCTTTGGTAAATAAAAAGCAATTGGATATATTTTAATTCGGGTCAGCTTTTAGAAGGCAAATCAATGCCAGACCTTGCTGATGAATTTATAGAATATGTTTTAAAACTTGTATCAGGCGAAATTATGGCTAAGGCTGAAAAACCTGATAAGCACGAGCTTGCAATTTTTAAAGACGGTGTTACTCTATAATAAAACAAAAAACCTCTCATAACGAGAGGTTTTTTATTGTTTAGCACAAATTACTTCATGCTGTTTTCGTAAGATTCAATCATCTTTTTAAAAGTGTGTCCCGTACTGCAAACATTGACAATACCGTTATCAGAGGACTCATTTTCATCCGTTTTTTCGGCATTTTTAATAGATTTATGGCGTTTTCGTAGAGTGGACAAATGTTTCTCAACCATCTCTCCCGAGAAAATCTTAACCGAAATTTCAACCGTGCCTTCTTCAATAGGAGTTACATAAATCTTGTCAATATACCTGTTTATGAACGCTGAGTCAATCATATTCTGAGTTGCTTCATTTTCGGCTTTGAGCAAAATATTACGTATCTCTTCAATTTTCTGCTTGTATTCAGCTCGGGAGTTGATTTCGTATTCAATTTCCTGAATGGCGGAGTAAATTTCAGAAGACTCATCTGTAATTTGCTTGTTCATCTCTACAAAATCTCGGTCGTTGATTTGCCCTGCAATATTATACTCAAGCAACTTTGATTTTTTCTTTGAAAGAAAATCAAGTCGGTCTTTTAACTTTTGCAGTTCACCCGATGAACTGTCTTTCGCTAAAACTTCAGCATACATGTTTGTGTATTCTTCAATAATCAGCTTTGCATCCTCGGCGGTGTCTTTAAATACCTCGTAAAGAACTTCTTTGATTTCTTCTTCGTAAATAGTGAATGAGGGACAAGAGTCAGTACCGTTGTTGATTTTACCACTGCATATCCAACGGCTCAAGGTGTTCCCCTTGCGGTCTTTACTGTCCTTGCGGTAATAAAGTTTACCGCAGTGTGTACAGTACATTTTACCTGTCAACAGATTTGGGTGGTTGCATAGATTTTGTCTGTTCTTTACATCACGGCTACGCCTTCTAAGAACAGCGTTGGCTTTTTCCCATAACTCTTCATCGACAATAGCAGGAACAATTTCGCCTGTTTCATCTTTAAACATAACCCATTCTTCAGGCGGTAAAAACTTTTGCTTTTTAGTGAACATATCAATAATCTTTACCTTGTTGCCTACATAATAGCCTTTGTATTTTGGGTTAGAAATGGTATTAGACATTGTGCTATGGCAGATGCGTTTACCGTTATTGTTGCGGTATCCCTTGTTCCAAAAGATTTCCTCAATCTGTTTCATACTGTATTGGTCGGTTGCGTAAAGATCAAATAATTCACGAACCATCTCTGCTTCTTTTTCGTCAATAACTAATCGTTTGTTGTCCTTGCGGTAGCCGAATATACGGCTGTTGCCAAGGACAACGTTTTTCTTTATGGCCTCTTGATGACCGAACTTAATACGTGAAGATAATTTTCTAAGTTCATCCTGAGCAATACCTGACATAATGGTTAATCGAAGTTCGCTGTCTTCATCTAGCGTATTTATATTATCGTTCTGAAAGAATACTCCCACACCATAGGAGAGTAGGTCACGAGTGTACTGAATACTGTCAAGCGTGTTACGGGCAAAACGTGTGATTTCCTTTGTGATAACAAGATCAAAGAGCCCTGCCTTTGCATCGCTAATCATATTATGGAAGTTCTCACGCTTTTTGGTGCTCATACCCGAAAGACCTTCGTCAATATATCCCTCAACAAACTCCCAATTAGCGTTTTTCTTTATAAAATTGCGGTAATAGGATATCTGGTTGTCAAGAGAGTTTAACTGCTCGTCCTTTTCAGAAGATACACGAGCATAAAAGGTAACTCGCATCGGTATTTCATATATACTTTTCGTCCTCATCATCTGACGGACAGAATGCACATCCATAAACTTAAATCTCCTCTCAAAATTTTCGTCAACAAGTCGCTTGTTGTTCATTGTCAAATTACGATATTATATTACCACAACCAAAAGAATAAATCAATACTTTCTTGAAGAGAAAATGATTGTATCTATGAGCAATCGATGTGTTTGTAAATATTTTGTAAATTAGCACTTTTTTGCATAAAGCGCTAATTGACTTTTACTGACTTTTGTGTTATTATAATGTTGCCCTGTATGTAGGTACAGGGGAGGATGATTGTTGTCAAGACATTTCTGAGAATTATTTCCAGAATGAATGTTTGACTGCCTGACACTTGAACGGTGTCGGATGTAAAGCATAATGTTGTTATGACACATTCCTCCCACTCAATTATAACATATTTGAGTATTGGACAATTGGATAGCTGGTAAATCTATGACACAAACCGTTAATTCGGTGCCACGAGTTACCGCGTTAAAAAGTATATCCGTCAGCTAAGGAATGCTATCCTCCGTGCTGATGGATATTTCCAATTTTAAGGAGTAATAATGAATTTAGAATTATGGTTATCAGACCAACGTACAATTGAAAAAAGCAAAAAATACTACGCCCATTTTGATTTTAGAACAAGTATAGATGTACAAAAAGAGTATATTACTAATCCGGATAATATAGCAAAGCACAGCTTTTATCCGTTTATTCATTATGAAAAAAGCATGGTAAAATTTAATAAAAACAATGGTAAAAAAACTAAAGTTAGAGATATATGCTATGCTTCACACATTGATACTTGTATTTTTCAATACTATGGTTTTTTATTAAATGAATTATACAATGCGAAAATCAATCAACTTGGAACTTCAATGGTAGCAGTAGCGTACCGAACTGATTTGCATAAAAACAATATCCATTTTGCTAAAGTGGCAGTTGATTTTATTCGTGAATCTGGCCCGTGCTATATTATGATTGGAGATTTTACTAATTTTTTTGATAATTTAGACCATAGGTACTTAAAAGAGCGTTGGTGTGAACTTTTGGGAACCGAAAATTTGCCAGAAGATCACTATGCAATCTTTAAAAACATAACCCGTTATAACAAATGGGAGCTA
>JAGAPJ010000105.1 GCA_017623315.1 Clostridia bacterium
GAATTCGTAATTATTGTACAAATTAGATTGCATATTCGTAGGGGCGAACTGTGTTCGTCCGAAAGCCTTCTCCAGCGGAGAAGGTGGATTTGCCGTAAGGCAAAGACGGATGAGGAGGATATTGTTAAGATGGTGCTTTAGTGTTCTCCTCATTCGCCTCGTATACTCGGCACCTTCTCCGCTAGAGAAGGCTTAAATTTATTACTCCAACCGAAAAAGCAACAGAACAACACGTAGGTTGTTCCCTACACAATGCAACCAATTTAACAAAGCGACAAACTAAAATTTGAAAACTATTCAAACTAAAAACGGATGAACTAAAAATGTTCATCCGTTTTGAAATTTATTTCATATCAATAATATTTCTTATCCACATGCCTTTTTTAACCATAAAAAAGCCGATAATACATTTAATTATATCAAGCGACTGTACCAAAAGGTAAAGCGGCACAACGGGTAGGGAAGTGTACTTTGAAAGTACAAATGCAAACGGTACAACGATTACCCAAGCAAATGCGCTGTCAAAAATAAAGGTTATAAGAGTGCGACCGCCCGAACGCAAGGTAAAGTAACAGTTGTGCGCAAAGGCGAAAACAGGCATTAAGGCGGCAACAACAAACAAGAAGTAGGTTGCCATTTGCTTAACCTCAGGCTCGGTTTTGTAAATATGTGGAATAAACGGCGCAAGGCATGCCATTATACCGCCCATTATCATACAACATCCAACCGACAAGGTTAAAAGCTGCCAAACCGACTGCTTGGCTTCTTTAATGCGGTTAGCGCCCAAATGCTGACCGACTATTATTGCAACGGCGTTACCCATAGTTAGAAAAACAACGTTGAATAGGTTGTTTACAGTGTTTGAAATGTTAACCGCTGCCAAAACGTCTATGCCTCTTACCGAATAGCACTGTAACAAAAATGCCATACTTGATGACCATAAAAACTCGTTGACTAAAAGGGGCATACCCTTTGTGGTGATTTGCTTGGCCAAATTCCAAGGCAGGTAAAGGCTTTTAAATACACCCTTGATAAAGGGATACTTTTTATGTTTTATGGTTGAGGCAATTATAATAATTCCTGCTTCGACAAAGCGAGAAAGCACCGTTGCAATAGCGGCACCCACCACTTCAAGACGGGGAAAACCAAATTTACCGAAAATTAGGAAGTAGTTAAACACAAGGTTTACTAAAATTGCCGAAACACTTGCAAACATAGGTAGTTTTGTTTCACCGACCTCACGAAGACTGCTTGCATATACCTGCATTATGGCAAATGGTAAAAGACCAATTAGCATAACGTTCATATAATCGGTTGCATATTTAATTGTGGCGGCAGCATCGGCAGGTGTGGTGTCCTTTGCAATATACATTTCAATTAAAGGCTGTTTAAAAATTAAAAATACGCCTAAGGCAAGTGCTGTCATCAGGGCACCGACAATTGCCTTCATCCGCATACAGTGGCGAATACCGTCATTATCGTTTGCGCCTGCGTATTGGGTGGCAAAAATGCCCGCGCCCGCCATACCGCCGAAGACGCAAAGGTAAAATACAAACATAAGCTGGTTAACAATGGTAACTGCTGACATTTGAAGTGTGCCTACACGGCCAACCATTACGTTATCCAAAAGGCTTACAACATTTGTTATTGTATTTTGAATTATCATTGGCACTACAATTGCGAATACTCGCATGTAAAAATCTTTAGTTCCAATAAGAGTAGATTTTAGCTTCATTTTACAGTTTCACTTTCATAAAATAGGTGTCAAATTAATATAACATAATATAACTTAAAAGTAAATAGTTTACATATTAAAAAAATTGCAAAAAAGTGTTGACAACGCTTTTTTGCGGTGGTATAATAAGCAAAAAATGATAAAGGCTTTGACGAAGACGGTTTTAAACAACTGCTTTTAGAGAGTCGGCGGCTGGTGTAAGCCGACAGCAAGTGTTTATGAATACCCATCACTTCCGAGCCGAAAGGCTGAAACTTAATTGCGAGTAGGTCTTTCCGTGATTGCTGCGTAAAGGCATAAGGGTTGTTAGACCCTGAGTGGCAGTTTTACTGCAATTTGAGTGGTACCGCGAGTGTGAATTACAACACCCGTCTCAAAGTTTGAGATGGGTGTTTTTTATTTTATTTTTTTATGAAAGGGTGTTTAAAATGGCAACCAACACAGCAAAACAACAACTTATGGAGATCGCTTCGCGAATTAAAGAAATGCGCGAAATTATGGGTTGGTCTATTGCTGAAATGGCAGTAAAAACCGAAGTTAGCGAAGAACAATATATTAGCTATGAAGCCGCTGAAGCAGATATTCCGTTTAGCTTTATTCATAAGTGTGCTTTGGAATTTGGTGTTGAAATTACCGAATTTTTGGAAGGTCATAATGCCGCACGCTTAAAGTCATATACTGTAACCCGTAAGGGTCAGGGTCTTCAAACAGCTAAGGAAGACGGTATTGATATTAAGAATTTAGCACCTAAGTTCCGCGATAAAATTGCCGAGCCTTATTGGGTAAGATATGAATATTCGGCTTCACAGCAAAATAAACCCATCCACCTTGCCACCCACTCGGGTCAGGAATTTGACTTAGTTATGAGCGGTAGCTTAAAGGTGCAAATCGGTGATCACGTTGAAATTCTTCATGAAGGTGACAGTATTTATTATAATTCCTCAACCCCACACGGTATGATAGCTGTTGACGGTAAGGACTGTGTTTTCTGCGCGGTTGTTTTACCTGGTGAAGATACAAAAGAAGAAGTTGTAAGAAAGAGCATTGCTTCAACTAAAAAGACCGAAAGACTTGTGTGTGAAAAGTTTGTTAAAACCGTTGAGGATGAAAACGGCGCTTTAGAAAAGATTGATTTTAAAAACACCGATACCTTTAATTTCGGTTTTGATATTGTTGATGAAATTGCTAAAAAATATCCCGATAAAATGGCAATGCTTCATCTTGATAAAAACAAGGTTGAACGCCGTTTTACCTTTAACGATATTAAGCGCGCTTCAAATCAGGTTGCAAACTACTTTACCTCACTTGGCATTAAAAAGGGCGACAAGGTTATGCTTGTACTTAAGCGCCATTATCAGTTCTGGTTTTGTATGGTTGCGCTTCACAAATTGGGTGCAGTTGCAATCCCAGCGACAAATCAGCTTAAGGAACACGACTTTGAATACCGCTTTAATGCCGCAGGAGTAAAAGCGCTTGTATGTACTGCCGACGGTGATACAGCCCAAATCGCTGAAGCCGCTGCTAAAAAGTGTGACAGCGTTGAAAAGCTTATTATGGTTGGCGGCAACCGTGACGGCTGGCAAGATTTTGATAAGGAATATCCTTTATTCAGTGCACATTATTACAGGGATGAAAATTCGTCCTGCGGTGAGGATACAGCCCTTATGTTTTTCACCTCGGGTACAACAGGTAATCCCAAAATGGCGGCGCATAAGCACACCTATGCTTTAGGTCATTTTGTTACTGCTAAATATTGGCATTGCTGCGAACGTGATGGCTTGCATCTTACCATTTCCGATACGGGCTGGGGCAAATCACTTTGGGGTAAATTATACGGTCAATGGCTTTGCGAGGGCGCGGTGTTTGTTTATGACTTCGACCGCTTTGATGCTGACGATATTTTGCCAATGTTCCAGAAATATCAAATCACAACCTTCTGTGCGCCCCCAACAATGCTTCGTATGCTTATTAAGGGCGACCTTTCAAAATATGATTTATCTTCAATTCACCATATGACAACCGCAGGCGAAGCTTTAAATCCCGAAGTATTCCGTCAATTTGAGCAGGCAACGGGTCTTCAAATTATGGAAGGCTTTGGTCAAACCGAAACAACCCTTACGATTGCAAACCTTTGCGGTACTGTGCCTAAGGTTGGCGCAATGGGTAAGGCTTCCCCACAATATGACGTTGATATTGTTGACCCCGACGGCAATTCGGTTACAACGGGTGAGGTAGGCGAAATTGTAATTCACACTAAGGATTCTGTTCCTTGCGGTCTTTTCAAGGAATATTACCTTGACGATGAAAAGACGGCTGATGCTTGGTACGACGGTATGTACCACACAGGCGACACCGCTTGGCGTGATGAGGACGGTTATTTTTGGTACGTTAGCCGTATTGACGACGTTATTAAGTCTTCGGGTTACCGCATTGGACCGTTTGAAATTGAAAGCGTTATTATGGAACTTCCTTATGTTTTGGAATGTGGTGTTTCTGCTGCTCCTGATGAAATAAGAGGTCAGGTTGTAAAGGCAAGCATTGTGCTTACCAAGGGCACCGAGCCGACAGAGGAGCTTAAAAAGGAAATTCAAAACTATGTTAAAACCCACACAGCGCCTTATAAGTATCCCCGTGTGGTTGTTTTCCGC
>JAGAPJ010000106.1 GCA_017623315.1 Clostridia bacterium
GACATATTCTTCATTTCGAAAAGCCAGGATGACAAGGTTTGATAGTAAGAATAATATGTATCTAAATGTAAGTGGCTTTCATAACGGCTGTCGTGCATAGTTTTGGCAACTCGTGCCATATTTTTAACTGCACCGTCGAGTTCACCGTTGATATCTTTATTTGCATTTAATTCTTTTGAAATATTGGTTAAATCGTCATAGAAGCCTTGAAGTTTCTCTTCAAACTTAGGAATTTGCTTATATAACTCATAATCGCGGTTAGCGTCGGGGGATTCACCCGTAATCATTACTATATCAAGGTACAAATCGCCGATATCGGCGCAAATTTTATTTAACTTTTCATAAAGCGCTGCAACATCAGCCAAGGTAACACTAAGTGACAGCTCGCGCTTACCTTTGGTTAAATAAAAAAGATAAGCGTCTCCGTTTTCATCGGCAATATCCTTATACTGCCAAGCAGTTTTATAACTAAAGCCTATTTTGGTGGCTTCGGCAAATGGGGTTTTACCGTCAATTTTAAGCCAACGGTAAGCGTTACCGTTAATAATTGCATTTTGCTTAAAGTTAAAGCCAAGCTTATAAAGGCCATCCTCGGGAACATCTATTTCCCATACAAGCTCCTGAAAGGGCGAACTCCAGTTAGAACCACCAATATAGTTGATAAGTGAATGTGAAGCACTTTTAGGGCTTATATCCGCGCTGCCGTTATCGGCCTTGGCGGTAAGTGAATAATCGTTTCGGTATAAAGGCTTTTCGGCTTCTATTACAATTTGCTTACCGTCATATTTTTTATACTGTGAATATTCATTAAGCAAATCCTTATAGCTTTTTACCTCTTCAGGCTTTGATAACAAAACCTTTGAAAGCTCGAAGCGGTCACCCAGGTTTTCAATTGTTACGGTGTGCTTGCCTGCGGTTAGGTTAAAGCTGTATGGCGTAAGTGTAACACCTGTTTTATCGTAAGCGGTTGAAGTAAAATAACCGTCCTTAACCTTTTGTGCAGCAGCAGTTTGGTCACCATTTGAAAGTGTACGCTTTTCACCGTCATCCTCGTAAAGAACGGGAGCGGTTAACAGTTCAGCACCCAAAAAAGGATATTCCCCATCCACCTTAACGGAATATTCTACCGCCTGTGTGTTTTCCTCAACCGGCTTAAACACAATTGATATTTCATATTCACCATCAGCAGTTACGGTGATATCCTCGGTCACGGTTTTACCGTTTTCAACTATTACACCCGTTTCTTGCGGTGTTTTTTCTACCTCTTTGGCCGATACGCTCAGCATAATAGTTAAGATTTGTAAAACCACCAAAATTGCAGCTGTAAATTTAATTGTTTTTCGCAATTGGTTTCACCATTCCTTTCAGATGGGATAATAAAATTATATCTGTCAAAAATTATTTATTCTATCGGTAAATATTGGTTATTCTATCCTTTAAAGACTTGTAAAGGCTGTGCCGTTTAAAACAACATTTTCAACCATAGTGAATATTTTGTTGTTTATAGGTCTTCCCCAAGAAGCACCGTGTTCCTTATAGTTTGGAAGCTCTTCATCAGACACTTGTTCAAAACTACAGTTGCTTAAGGTTATGTTTTTTATTATGTTTTGCTTTCTACCTTTAAAATAAGGAAATTCCAAACCGCGTGAATGTATATTACTAAAATGTATATTTCTTATTGCGTTACACCTCGTTGCCCTGCTGTCAGCAATATCTATAGCTATAGGTGTAGCATATATATCATCCATCACAATGTTATTAAATGATAAATTTTCAATTAAAGTGTCTTCTCTGCCCCTGTCCACAAGATGAAGCGGTAGGTCTGCGGGGCAATTTCCCGGCTCGTATTCAATATCGCCCGCAAAGGGAAGCTTTATTGCAATACCAACATTAGTATCAGTCATAACAATGTTTGAAAATATACAGTTTTTAATAACACCGTCGTTAAGCCAACCTATTCTTATTCCGCTAGCATAGCTTGTTAAATTGCAGTTTGTAACAACAACCCTTTCGCAAACCTTATTTTCTGAAAGAGAAGCATTGTTTGCCCTTACAACCAAGCAGTCATCCCCGCAAACGATTGAGCAGTTTGAAACGGTAACATTTCTGCTACTGTTAATATGAATACCGTCATTATTAGGATATTGAACATTTGCATTTATTTTAAGTCGATCACAGGTAACAAAGTCACAGTCGTGTATCCAATAGCTCCAGCCTGCAGGCTGATTAACCATTGTAATATCCTTGATAGTAACATTCTTACATCCCGTAAAGAAAACTACTCTTGGTGGGGTTGGAGCATCTATTCTTTCATAACGCCAACCGCTTTCGTAATTCTCTTTTTCTTTAATAAACGAAAGACCGTTACA
>JAGAPJ010000107.1 GCA_017623315.1 Clostridia bacterium
AGATTTAAGACCTGACATTTTGGACACAGCCTGGGCTTTTTGGTTGCCGTCACTTTTTGGTGTTGGTTTAAAATCGGGTATTCTTATTTACATTTACATTCAGTTCTTCAAGGGTCTTCCGCAGGAGCTTGAAGAGGCTGCATGGGTTGACGGCGCAGGTCCGTTTAAAACCTTTTTAGCAATTGCATTGCCTAGCTCGGGCGTTGTAATTCTTACAGTAACTGTATTCTCTATGATATGGCATTGGAACGATTCCTTGCTTTCAGGTATGTATCTGACTGATAACTTCCCACTTGCAAGACAGGTTTCACGCTTGCCCGAAACCTTGGGTAGTAAATATCATATTATCTTAAACAGTGCGCGCGACCCGCAGGGTATTGGTTATCTTATGGCAGGTTGTGTGTTGTTCATAGTACCAATGCTTATTATGTATATGATATTGCAACGTTGGTTTATTGAAAGTATTGACCGTGTAGGTATTACAGGTTAATTACATTTTGTTCGGAGATGTATTATGTCGGTTTTAATTAAGGATAATGTTATAACTTTAAATACAAAAAACACTACCTATCAAATGGCGGTAAACGAAAATAATTTCCTTTCACATTTATATTACGGTAATCGTTTGGACGATTCGGTTGCCGAGGAATACGGCAAGGTAAATTATCATACCCTAATGCCACTTGTGTATGACGGTAAGAATTGGGAGCTTTCTCCAAACGTTTGCCCATTTGAATATTCAGCCTATGGCATTGGCGACTTTAGAACTACACCCTTCAAGGTGAGGTTTGGCGACGGCTCGTCGGTGTGTGATTTAAGGTTTGAAAATGCAAGATATATTGATAAAAAACCGACACTTAAGGGTCTTCCTGCACTTCACGACACACAGGGTGTGTCACAATCGGTTGAGGTTTGTTTAAAGGATAAAATCCACGATTTAAGGGTATATCTTTTATACACCGCATTTGAAGAATGTGATATTATTGCCCGTTCGGTTAGAATTGAAAACCATACGGGCAAGGATATTACGCTTGAGGCGGTATTATCAACCTGTATTGACTTTTACGAGGATGAATTTGACTTTATAACCTTCGACGGTAAGCCTATTGCTGAACGCAGTATGCACCGTACGCCGCTTATGGATATGAAGCTTACCGCCGAAAGCAGAAGAGGCTCATCAAGTCATCAATGCAATCCTTTTGTAATCACCTGTTCTAAAGACTGTGGCGAAAAGGTTGGCAGCTGCTATGGTACGGCATTTGTTTACAGCGGCAACTTCACCGCATCTATGGAAAAAACACATATCGGCACAACCCGTTTTGTTATGGGCATTAATCCCGAAAACTTCACCTATTTATTAAAACACGGCGAGGCTTTTCAGGCACCCGAGGTCATTCACAGCTTTAGTAATTCGGGTTTTGCAAAGCTAACACACAATTACCACAATATTATTCGTAAAAATCTTTTCAGGGGTAAGTATGCCGACGCTAAACGTCCTATCCTTATCAATAACTGGGAAGCTACATATTTTAATTTTAATGCCGAAAAGCTTTTGGCTATTGCAAAGCACGCCAAAACAATAGGGGTTGACACCTTTGTTTTGGACGACGGTTGGTTTTCGGGTCGTAACAATGACGGTTCTTCCTTAGGCGATTGGTTTGTTGACACCGAAAAGCTTGGTTGCCCATTAAGTGAGCTTATTGACAAAATTGGCGAGCTTGGTATGAAATTTGGTTTATGGTTCGAGCCTGAATGTGTTTCGGAAAACAGTAATTTCTACCGTCAGCATCCCGAATGGGTTTTACATGCACCCGACCGTAAGGGTGTGCTTGGCCGCAAGCAATGGGTTATTGATATGGCAAATCCCGCAGCGGTTGACGCGGTATTTGAAATGATGGCCAATATTTTGGACAATAATAATATTGAATACATCAAATGGGATTTTAATCGCTATTTGACCGATGTTTATTCACATGCTTTACCCGCTGATAGACAGGGCGAAGCGCATCACAGGTATGTATTAGGCGTTTACGACCTTTTGGAAAGAATTTATAACCGTTACCCTAACCTGCTTATTGAAAGCTGTGCAAGCGGTGGCGGCAGGTTTGACTGCGGTATGCTTTACTATACACCGCAAATTTGGACAAGTGACAACACCGACCCGCTTGAAAGGGTAAATATTCAGTATGGCACCTCGTTTTGCTATCCTGTTATTTCAATGGGTGCACACGTTACCGCTTCTCCTAACCACATTACAAAGCGTAATACACCCATTAAAACTCGCTCAAACGTAGCAATGGCGGGCACCTTCGGCTTTGAGCTTGATTTGACTAAGGAAACCGAAGAGAATATTATAGTTCTCGCAGGCGAGACTGAATTTTATAAAAATTATGCCGACTTAATCAGAACAGGTGACTATTACCGCTTAACCGCAAACAGCGGACGGTATATTGCTTGGCAGTTTGTGTCAAACGATAAGTGTCAGTCCTTGGCAGTCTTGGTTGAGCAAAAAAACAATATCGACTATAAGCCGATTATTCAAAAATTCAGTGGTTTACAGCCAAATTTAAGCTATCGTGTTATTATTGACGGGGTAGAACGTGAACGTCTCTATACAGGTGTTGCGCTAATGGAAATTGGCCTTAACATTAGAACTATTAAGTACGAGGGCGAATCTACACGCATTGAAATATTGGCAGTATAATAAATATTATTGTGAGAGTATTGTTAAATGAAAGAAACGATAAAGCATTTTTTAATTCAAGAAAAGGGCTTACCCATAAACGTGTTAATGACGGGCGTTTCAATATGTGATAAAAACCATCGTTATACACGCAATAATCCTAACATTACTATAATTGAATATGTTTTTAAAGGCGAGGGTACTTTGCTTATTGACAATAAGAAAATAGACGTTAAAACCGATGACGTTTATATTCTTCCTGCGGGTGTTTCGCATGAATATTATGCTAATGCACAAAATCCTTGGGCAAAATATTTTATGAATTTGTCGGGCACCTTGGCGCAGTCGTTACTTGTAAACTTTTCACTAAATAATCAATTCGTTTTTTCGGCACCTGCTCTTAAAAATCATTTTATGGAAATGATAAAAATTTCATTTGCCGATATGCCCGAGGTTGAAAAACAGGCAAAGCTTGCAAGCCTTTACGTTGAAATTTTGCACAGGCTTTATTTAATCAATAAGCAGTCGCAAAAAAACAGCGAAGCGGTATTGCTTAAAAATTATTTGGATGAAAACAGCAACCGTATAATAAATAATGTCGAGCTTGCAAACCATATTTATCGTTCGCCTGACTATTGCTTAAAGCTATTTAAGCGTGAATTTGGCACAACCCCGTATGATTACCAAATTAACAACAAAATCCGTATTGCTTGTTCACTTTTACAGCATACAAAAAAGTCGGTGCAGGAAATTGCTGAATTTATCGGTTATCAAAACCCGCACTATTTTACAAGTATGTTTAAGGCCAAAAAGGGAATTACTCCTACACAATACAGGCAAAAATTTAATTGATATTTTAGAAAGGTAATGATATTATGAAACTTAGATATTTAGGTACCGCCGCGGCTGAAGGTTATCCCGCAATGTTTTGCGACTGCGAAAATTGTCGAAAAGCCTTTAAGCTTAAGGGTAAAAATATTCGCAGCAGGTCGCAAGCAATTATTGATGATGGTTTGCTTATTGACTTCCCCTGTGACACGTATTATCATTGCCATATTAACGGTATTAATTTGCACGATATTCGTAATTGCCTTATTACACACGTGCACAGGGACCACCTTTATCCCGTGGACTTGTTATATTTTAAAAAGGGCTTTTCACACCCCGCACCAGATTTTAAATTTAATTTATACGGTAGTGAGGATGTTGAAAAAATCGTTAACGAACTACCTCAAGGTGTATTTACATATCTTAATTTTGTAAAAATTAACCCTTTTGAGTCCTTTAAGCTTGGTAAATATACAGTTACTGCGCTTAAGGCTTACCACGGTACCGATAATCCTTTTATTTATGCCGTAAGTGACGGTGTAAAAACCTTACTTTACGGTCACGATACCGACATTTTTCCTGAAGAAACCTGGGAATATATGATAAAAAACAAAATGCGCTTTGATTTGGTGTCACTTGACTGTACCGAAGGCGCTTATGAAGACCTTTCTTATCACAGTCATATGTGCTTGGGCAGAAATATTACCTGCCGTGACCGTATGTTAAAGGAAAATTTAATTGATGAAAAAACAACAGTGGTTCTTAACCACTTTTCACATAATGGTATTAATAGTCTTTACGATGAATTTGAGCCTATTGCTGCTGAAAATGGCTTTATGACATCATATGACGGCATGGAAGTAGATTTTTAAAATTTAAAAGGTGGGTGTATTTTATGTTACTTTCAAACTTAACACAATGGGTGGGCTCGACCCTTTCTGCAAAGGAAGCGATTAAAATTAATGCTGATGCGGGCTTTGACGCTTATGATATTTCGCTTTTTCAGCTTACACGTGACGAAAATTATGAGTTTAACGCACCCGATTACGTAGAAAAGGCAAAGGCACTTCGTGCTTATGCTGATTCATTGGGTATTGTTTGTAACCAGTCACACGCACCCTTTCCTTCAAGCGTTGGCAAGGAGGAAGAGGATAAGTTTATCTTTGAAAAAATTGTTCGTGCAATGGAAATCGCATCCATTCTTGGCGCAAAAATTATTGTTGTTCATCCCAAACAGCATTTGGTTTATGCCGAACATCCCGACGAGCTTTTTGAAATAAACGTTGAATTTTATAAAAGCCTTATTCCTTATTGCGAAAAATTTGGAATTAAGGTTGCTTGTGAAAATATGTGGCAATGGTATAATGGCAATAAGGTACCAAGCGATAGCACCTGTTCACGCGCGTGGGAATTTTGCAAATATCTTGACGCTATCGACAGTGAATGGATAGTTGGCTGTCTTGATATTGGCCACGTTTCTTTAATGCTTGCCGACATTCCCGATTTTATTCGTAAAATGGGAAACAAGCGTTTACAAGCGCTTCACGTTCATGATACTGACTTTAAGGCCGATAAGCACACCCTTCCTTTTATGGAAAAAATTGACTTTATTGCGATGTGCAGGGCATTGGCCGAAATTGATTATCAAGGCGATTTTACTTATGAGGCCGACGCTTTTTATAGGGGCAAGCCTGTCGAGCTATACCCCGCAACCACAAAGTATATGTGCGAAGTGGGTAGGTATTTAATTGACCAATTTGAAAAGGCAAAGCAAGAGGGCTAAACTTTAAAGGAGCTGTAATTTATGTCCGAAAATGTAATATTAAATTATGCTTTAAAAAATTACAAAAAAATGTTCCGCGAGCCTACGGGAGGTTTGGAATATAAATTTATAGTTCCTGGCAGTGTTTACAATAATACCTTATGGGACTGGGACAGTTGGCTTACCAATATTGCGCTTAGTCAGTTTGTTAAGGAAGACATTAAGGAATACGAAATGGGCTGTATTTTAAATTCCTTAAACGTAATGGACAGCAAGGGCAGGGTGCCGGTTTACCAGGGCCCAAGTCTTACAAGGGAAGATTATGAAAAATGGGGCGAAACCAATATTCACAAGCCCTGTTTGGTACAGCATGCCGCATTTATTGTAAAAAAATATAACGACGTAGAGTGGTTAAGACCTCACTTTTCACAGCTTTGCAGATTTATTGAATATTATAACGAACGTTGCCGTCACGAGCCCACGGGCCTATTCTTTTGGATTTGTGACGCCGCAATCGGTGTAGATAACGACCCTTCAACCTATTATAGACCTTATAGAAGCTCTGGCTCGATTTTGCTTAACTGCTTTATGTATAAGGAACTTTTAGCACTTTGCTATATTGGTGAGTTGTTGGGTGAAGACGTTTCAAAATATAAAAAACAAGCTGAAGATTTATGTCAGGCAATACGCACACACTGTTATGACGAAAAGGACGGTATGTATTACAGCGTTGACTTTAACCTTTTGCCTGTAAACCCCGAACAAAAAATGCATTCGGGCGCACCAAGGCATTGGGACTGCTTGATACAAAGAATTGGCTGTTGGTCAGGCTTTTTAGCCCTTTGGAGCGGTATTGCAACACCCGAGCAGGCCGAAAGAATGGTTAAAGAAAATCTTTTGGACGTTAATGCTTTTTGGGCACCCTTTGGGGTTAGAAGCCTTTCAAAATATGAAAAAATGTACTGCATTAAGGCGACGGGTAACCCATCCTGTTGGCTTGGTCCAATTTGGGGTATTTCAAATTATATGGTCTTTAAGGGACTTGTAAAATACGGCTTTTATGACGAGGCTAGGGAACTTGGCGAAAAAACCGTTAAATTGTTTGAAAACGATATTACTGCAAGCGGCGAGCTTCACGAATATTACGACCCTGAAAGCGGCGCACCTATTATGAACCCGGGCTTCCAAAATTGGAATTTATTATCAATTAACATTAAAGCTTGGCTCAATGGCGAAAGTGTTGTTGAAGAATTTTAATTTTTTGCTTTGAGGTGATTTTAAATGTTAAATAACCCTAAAATAAATGAATTAGCCTTCGAAGAGAAGGCTAATTTTTTAACAGGCTTTGCTAATATGCAAACCTTTCCCATTAAAGAAAAAGGCGTAGGCTCACTAAACCTTGCTGACGGTCCGCATGGTGTAAGAACTTCGAAGGAGGCTAATTGCACCCATTTTCCAAGCCTTTGTAATTTAGCAAGCAGTTGGAGTGTGGAAACCGCCTATTTAATGGGCGAAGCCTTGGCGAAGGACTGCATTAAGCACAACGTTGACGTCCTTTTAGGACCCGGTGTAAATATTAAACGCCATATTTTATGCGGCAGAAATTTTGAATACCTGTCCGAAGACCCTGTTTTAGCGGGTGAATTGGCGGCGGGCTATATTAACGGCCTTCAAAAATTGGGTGTAAAAGCTTGTTTGAAGCATTTGGCAGTTAATAATCAGGAATATGACCGCTTAACTATTAGTGCCGAGGTGGACGAACGTGTTTTGCGTGAAATTTACCTAAAGCCATTTGAAATTGCGGTTAAAAAATCAACTCCAAAAAGCGTAATGTGCGCTTACAATAAGGTTAATGGTATTTGGTGCTCTGAAAACAAGTATTTATTAACCGACCTGCTTCGAAACGAATGGAAATTTAACGGGGTTGTTATATCGGACTGGGGCGCCGTGCAAAATATAAGCCGTGCTATAAAGGCAGGGTTAGACTTGCAAATGCCGCCTAACCCCAAAATTGTGGCGCAGCTAACCGAGGCGGTGCAAAACGGCAACATTAAAACCGAGGATATTGACGCCGCAGTTAATAGAATGCTTAATTTTGTAGAGGATAGTTCAAAGCCCGAAATTAATTATAATAGGGACGAACAGCACGAAACTGCAAAGAAAATTGCGGCTGACGGAATGGTGTTGCTTAAAAATGAAAATAATATATTGCCTATTACCACCTCAAAATATAAAAAGGTTGCGGTTATAGGTGAATATGCGGTGTCACCTTTAATTGCAGGGCAGGGCAGCGCAATGGTATATCAGCAGGATGAATATACCGACAACCCGTTGGAAGAGCTTAAAAAGCGCTTGCCCGAGGTTGAATTTAAATATTTAGAAATGTACAAAAAGCGTGAGCTTCCTGCCGATATGCTGTGGCCACAATCTGCACCCTTCAGGCGTGAGGTTGCCGACTGTGATTTGTTGTTGTTCTTTGCAGGGGCAATGGAATCTGAGGATACCGAAAATTTCGACAGACGAACAGCATATATAAACCAAAACATTGGGCTGTTTATAAAGTCCGCCAAAGTGATTAATAAGCCAATTGTGTTAATTTTGCAAAACGGTGGCGCTTTGATTTTAGATAAGGCTGAAAATCAGGCCGATGCTATTTTAGAAGCGTGGCTTGGCGGTGAGGCGACAGGCGGCGCTATTGCCGATATTTTGTGCGGTAATATTAATCCGTCGGGTAAGCTTTGCGAAACCTTCCCCAATAAAATGCGCACCGATTTAGAATATCCGGGCGACAGTTATAAGATAGAGTATAAGGAACGCTTTGAGGTTGGTTACCGTTATTACGACAAGCACCCCGACGAAATTTTATATCCCTTCGGTCACGGTCTTTCTTATACTGAATTTAAGTATGAAAACTTGGTTTGCGACAATAATAACGGCATTATGACGGTTGGTTTTGACCTGACAAATACTGGCGATGTCGACGGTGCAGAGGTAGTTCAGCTTTATATAGGTGACCCTGTATCAACCATTGTAAAGCCTATTAAGGAACTTAAAAAATTCCAAAAGGTTTTCTTAAAAGCAGGTGAAACAAAACGCATTTCATTTGCGCTTAATCCAAGTGATTATGCATATTATAACGTTATGTTAAGGGAATATGTTACCGAAAACGGAAGGTACGATATTTATATCGGTGCTTCCTCGCAGGATATACGCCTTACGGCATCATTTATGTATAATAACGAAGCCTCGCCCTATTCAATTAACTGTAAAGGCGAGACAATGATAGGTTAAAAAATAACGGCTCCTATGAGCCGTTATTTTTTATATCTTATTTTCAAGTTCTTTTATAAGATTATTACCGTAATGCATAAATCCTGCATCAATAGGGTGTACACCGTCGGTTTGGAAAAGTCTTGGATTATGGGGGATATAGTCTATACAGTCAATAACCGTCATATTATCCACTTGCTTTGCAACAAGATTGATATGGCTTGAAACGTAATTAAGCGGCTGCCCAAATTCGTAATCGGTGTCAATATCCACACGCCAAAGCGGTGTAAGCGCAATAATCGGCACGTTGGGGTAAGAGCTGCGAAGGTTTACGAAAAAGGCTAAGCAAGCCTGTTCGAAATTTTCCTTTGTGCCGTGGCGCCAGTCGTTTGTGCCATAGGCTACGGTAATTAGATCAGGCTTAAAGTCCTCGGGCTGAAGCACAAGGGCAGGGAAGAACTGCTCGCCTGCAATACCCTTGTTGCGTGCCTCGGCATTTAAACATGTCATAACCTGTGTGGCGTATGAATTTTCGGGTATCATTGAGTCATAGCCTTGGGTTATTGAATCGCCAAGCATTAAAAGCTTTACTTCTTTATTTACGGGAACAACCTTTGCATTATCGTCTAATTTAAGTGATAAAAGGGAAGAAGCAACCGACCAAGGAAATAAAATGCGAACGGTTTTCATACCCTTGCCCAAATTAAAAGCCTTGCTAAAGGAAAGTTTTTCAGCTTCGCCAATATCACCCGAAAGCTCGTCAATACGGTTACCGTTCACAAAAATGCTGTGGGTGAAAAAACTGCGTGAGCTACCTTTAGAAACCGAAACCGAAAGCTCCAAATTTTCGCTGTCAGTCTCAAATTCCAAGGTGATGCCTGCGGTTGCAAAGGTTTTAGTATAAAAATCCTCGGTGGTGGTTTTATATAGCTCCTGCTGTGCTTTTGTAAAACGGAAGAAGGAGATTTTTCCGTCTCCTTCTTCTATTCTTGCGGCACCGTGAACTAATTTTTTAATTTGTTCAAAGTTTAATGCGGTCATATTTTAGTTTTTATCAAGCATAAATGCTTTTTCTCCGCGCTTTCTTACGTCTTCTTCAGGAATGCCAAGCTCGCGTGCTAAAATTTCAATTACGTGAGGGCCACAGAAGCCGCTTTGGCAACGACCCATACCTGCACGTACACGGCGCTTAACAGCATCTAATGTTTTTGCGCCAACAGGGCGGTGAATAGCTTGTAAAATTTCGCTTTCGGTTACCTGTTCGCAACGGCAAATAATTTTACCATAAAGGGGATCAGCCGCAATAAGTGCATCCTTTTCAGCATCGGTCTTTTCAGCAAAGCGTGCAATGCCTTTTCTTGTGCGCTTCCAGCCTTCCTTACGTACAAGCTCTAAGCCGTGTTCCTTCATACCGTGTACAATGTAGGTTGCAAGACCAACGCTTACGGTAAGACCTGTTGAGCGAACACCCGAAATGCCGATAAAGCCTGGAACCTTTTCAGAGAAACGGATGTCGTAGCCTTCGGGGGTTCTTGCAGGACGAACGCCAACGAATTGAGTAATGGTATCTTCAAAGTGAAGGCCGGGAATCATATTAAGGGCTTGTGACTTAATGCTTGCAAGACCTGCAGCGGTGGTTTTAACGTCGGTCTTGTCTTCAACGTCGTCAGCGGTAGGACCGACTAACATATTGTTGTCAACAGTGGGGATAACAAGTACGCCACGTGTCTTGGGGCTTGGTACTGATGAAATAATGTGTGATACCTTAACGGGTGTATCGTGTGAGAATACGTAAAATTCACCTTTTCTGGGGTTAATCTTAAAGTCGCATTCGTCAACCATATCAGAAATTTCGTCACAGTGAAGACCTGCAGCGTTGATAACCCAAGTAGCTTCAAAGTCGCCCTTAGTGGTGTGTACAGCGTGGATTTTGCCGTCAGCAACATCCATACCTGTTACCTTACAGTCAAGCACAAATTCAACACCGTTTTCAGCAGCGTTTTCAGCCATGGCTGAAACAAAAATAAATTGGTTAGCCTGTCTGTCACGTGGGCTGTAGATACCGCCTAAAATTTCGGGGTTTAGGGTGGGTTCCATATCTAAAATATCTTTAGCGGGTAAAATTTCATAATCGTAAACGCCGTTTTGGAAAGCGCGTTCGGTTAAGCCCTTTGCAGTTTCTAACTGGTCGGGGTAAAGAATGGGGGCAATACTACCGCATTCGATATAAGGAACGTCAAGGTCGTTACAAATGTTTAAAATCATGCTGTGAGCGATTGTACGAAGTTTACATTCTAATGTGCCGACAGGCATGGTAGCACTTGTTGAAAACAAACCACTGTTTGATTTTGAAGCGTCGCCGCCTACGTCATCGTTTTTGTCAACAACCGTAACCTTAATGTTATATTTTGAAAGTTCTCTTGCAAGGGCGCAACCAACAGCGCCTGCACCGATAATAAGTACGTCAGATTTAATCATTGTGCATTTCCTCCTTAAAGTGACATTGCTGCTATAAGATTAACATCGGTATCAAGGAAATTTTCCACAATTACGTCACCGCATTTTACGGGAACTTCAAGTGTAATAGCTGCAACAGCGTCAGCAGCCTTCATTAAAAGTTCCTTAGAAATTGGGCCAGTGGTACGAACGGGCAACATACGTCTGTCAGTACCGGTAATTTTAACCGATGAGGTGAATGTGCGCTTTGGTTCAAAACATTCGTCAATTGCGTAAGGAATACCTCTTTTACAGGTGTAGCCTGTTAAAACGGCATCTTCTCTGGTTGTGTAGTTAACTTCAATTTCACAACCGTTAGGACATACAGTACAAATAATTGTATTTTTCATGATTATGCCTCCTCCTTGTGTTCGGCTCTTACTACGATTTTGCCTGTAGCGTTCTTGGCTTTATCAGCAGGGAGAGTCAATTTTTCGATAGTACCAGGGGTTGTACGAACCAATTTCTTGGTAACAAGAACACCGGTATCGTCAGAAATGGTAAGGGTTGTTCCTCTGCCGGGGGCAGCAGTACGGAAGTAAAGGTCAACGTTTTCTTCTGCGCAAACCATTTTCTGAGGACAAACATATCTTACGCCTTCACCGGGTTGAACCTCTAACTGAGTGTTAGCTTCAAGCTTGCCTGCAGCATAAAGGGCAGCAAACTTACCAGCGTCTTCACTTTCGTGGCTAACGTGGTCAACAAGGTCGTTAACATGTAAAACGTTACCGCAAGCAAATATGTAAGGCTTGTCGGTCTGCTTGTATTGGTTTACAACAGCGCCCTTTGTAATAGCTGAAAGTTCAACATTTGCTGAACGGGTAAGTTCGTTTTCAGGAATAAGACCAACAGATAAAAGTAAGGTGTCGCAGGTGATGGTTTCGGCCTTTTCCATAATAGGACGGCGGTTTTCATCAACAGGAGCAATTGTAACACTTTCAACACGGTCAACACCTGTAATATCAACAACGGTGTGTGAAAGTAAAAGCGGAATGTTGAAGTCGTCAAGGCATTGTGCCTTATTACGAACAAGACCTGCAAGGTAAGGCATAATTTCAACAACGGCCTTAACCTTTGCGCCGTTTAATGATAAACGTCTTGCCATAATCATACCAATGTCACCGCTACCGAGAATAACAACCTCTTTACCAACCTTGTGGCCAAAGATGTTAATAAGTTTTTGTGCAGTACCGGCTGAATAAATACCTGCAGGACGGCTGCCTGGAATTACAAGGTTTGCACGGGTGCGTTCACGACAACCCATTGCAAGTACAAGCGCGCCGAAGTTAATGTTAATAATACCTTCGGTGTTAACACAAACCAAGGTTTTTTCCTTAATTTCAAGCGCAGTGGTGTCAAGCAAGAATTCAATACCTGCTTCTTTAGCAAGCACGGCAAATTTTTCTGCATATTCGGGGCCGGTTAATTCTTCACCAAAGTATTGAAGGCCAAAACCAGCGTGAATGCATTGCTTAAGAATACCACCCAAACGGTTTTCACGTTCAATTACAATAACTTTTTCGGCACCGTTTTTCTTTGCCGAAATTGCAGCTGCTAAGCCTGCGGGACCGCCGCCGACAACAACTACTGAACAGTTTAAGTCTTTCATCAAAATTCCTCCTATGGCAATTTTATAATATCATTATACAACCTCATTTTTTAATATACTATTGTTATTTTTGCGAAAATGTTGTATAATGTTGCTGTGAGGTGGTTTAAGTGTATCAAAAGTATACAAAAGAGTGTTATAATCCTAATCCACACGTAAGTATTCATTATTCGCATGGAATTTTTGGTGAGGATGCAACACTTAATTTTCTTCATTACGATAAGGATTTAATAATTGAATTTTACCGCAAGGGTGAGGCTTCAATTTGTATTGAAGGCAATCTTTATAACGTAAATGAGGGGGATATTATAATACTTAACCCTGATGAGTTGCACGTTTCCACTAAAAAGGAAAGTTGCTATATGGAAAAAATAGTGCTTCATATAAGTGATACACTTATTCATCAATTGGGCGCTGACCGCACCGTGTTTTTTGACACCATTGCCAATAAGCCAAAGGGAATAGGTAATTTAATCTCGGCTGAAACGGTAAACGAGTTAGGTATTGATAGTAAAATAAACCAATGCTTAACCTATGCAAAGAAAAATTCCTTAGAAGCGCAAATTTTACTTACCTGCAAGGTAATTGAGCTGTTGTCGCAGTTTTCAACCTATGTTGAAAGGTTTGAAGATTCAAATATATGCCCTGCATCAAGCAATAAGGCGGTTAATCAAATTATGGACTACATAAACCGCCACTATACTGAGGATATAACTCTTGAAAGCTTGGCGAAAAGGTTTCACTTTTCGAAATATTATATTTCACACCTCTTTAAAGACTTTGTGGGCATTTCACCTTATGATTATCTTATAATGCGAAGGCTGTACGTTTGTAATAACCTTATACGAGGAAAACATACCGTAAGGCAGGCATGCTTTATGGTTGGATTTAACAATTATTCAAACTTTTACCGCCTTTATAAAAAGCATTTTTCAATAACTCCGCAACAGTTTAAGGAACAGTTAAAATCGGCTTCAATAGTTAAGCCTGAATAAATTTTAATAGTTAGAAGGAATGTATAGTGACAAAAATTAAAAGTAAAAAGGGTACAATCCAAAAGTATTTAAGCATAGTGTTTGGTTGTGTATTGGTTGGCTTTGCTATTGGTGTTTTTTATACGCCAAACAAGGTTGTTGGCGGTGGAGTTTCAGGTGTGTCTACAATACTTTTTCATACCTTGGGCGTTCCGGTCGGTGTGTCTTTTGCAGTTATAAATATTCTCTTGCTTTTAATTTCACTTAAAAAGCTTGGTAAAAGGTTTTTCTTTAACACCATTATCGGCAGTCTTTTAGTTTCTCTTTTTGCCGAAGTGTTTACACTTGTACCGCCAATTACCGAAAACGTGTTTTTGGCATCGGTTTTTGGGTCGGTTTTGTACGGTTTGGGTATAGGTCTTACCCTTGTCAGTGGTGCTTCAACAGGTGGTACCGACATTTTAGGCCGTCTTGTGCAGGCGAGTTTTCCTTACATAAAAATAGGAAAGTTACTTATGGTTATCGACGGCATAGTTATTGCGGTTTCGCTTGTGCTTTTCCGTGAAATTGATTTGGCACTTTACGGTATTATAGCGTTGTTTCTTGCTACAGCGGCAATTGACTGGTTAATTCAAAGCCTTAACATTTCTAAGCTTGCATTTATCATTTCGGACAAGGGTATTGAAATTTCGCAAAAGCTTACCTCGGTTTCGCCACGCGGTGTTACAATTATTAAAGCCAAGGGCGGTTACACAATGGACAACAAAACCGTGCTTATGTGCGCTTTAAAGGAAAACGAAATGGAAGAATTCCAGCATCGTGTTTTGGAAATAGATAGCACAGCCTTTATTATTTTTTCGGAATCACAGCAAATAATCGGTAACGGGTTTAGAGTATACAAATAAGAAAAATTGGCGATTTTCTTCACATCTGCCCAAAAAGCACTTGCAAAGCAGGTGCTTTTTTAAATTAAATTTGCTTTACTGTAAGTGAAATATTGCTTTGTAATATTTCATTAAGCCTTGCGCCCGTAATTCTAATATGCTATACTTATTTTATAATGCCTTAGGGGGATGTTTATGTTTTCGGCTGAACTTTTAGAAAAAGCTAAAAATGGTGATATGCTTGCACAATATCAGCTTGCCTGCGCTTATAAGGATGGCAAGGGAACCGAAAAAAATGAAAAAGAAGCGTTTAAGTGGTATATGGAATCCGCAAAGCAGGGTTATCCCGATGCACAGGCTTATGTCGGTTATTTTTACCGCTGGGGC
>JAGAPJ010000108.1 GCA_017623315.1 Clostridia bacterium
CAGGTGCATATACAGGTGACAAAAATTTTTTGTCACCTGTATTAACTTTTTAAATGTTGTATTTATGAAAGGTATAAATATTTTGAGGTTTTATTTTATAAAAAGGTGGTGTTTGCAATGTTTTGAACACAGGATTTTTTATCCGATAAGATTTTTGCGACAAAAAGTTATAGATAATTATATTGTTGATTTTTATTGCCACGAAGCACGACTTATAATTGAGCTTGATGGTTCACAGCATTATGAGGAAAAAGGATTGCTAAAAGACAAAATTCGAACAGAGAAAATAGAAAACAGAAATTTGACAGTAATTCGTATACCAAACAATGAGGTTGATAAAAATTTTAGAGGTGTTTGTGAGTATATTGATTTTTTTGTTAACGAATCCCTCCACCGCTAAGAATCCCTCAGTCAAAACCTACGGTTTTGCCAGCTCCCTTTAGGCAAGGGAGCCTTTGCGGTCACCCTCCCTTTAGGGCAAGGGAGGCTAATTTTGTTCCCAATTTAACACAAGCATATAATACACCCAGGGCGGTAATGATATGGGCAATGTTTTATACGAACTGAATTTTAATTGGTTAGAAAGTTTGGCGCTAATAAATTCGTTAGTTGTCGGCGTGGGATTTTTCTTTGTATTTAAATGGTATCCTTTTCAAAATCCCGGCATAGATAAAAAAGATGCTAAGGGATACATTGGATACGTGGTTTCAAAATGGATTGGTTGGATTGTAGGAACGTTTGCCATTTGCCTTTTTATTTTGTTGACGGTGTCACACGTTATTGATTATCAAGAAAAAAGAGAAATTCTTGATAATAATCAAACTGTTGTTATTGAAGGAATAGTTGAGGAATATCATCCAATGCCGTTGTCAGGACATGATTCCGAGCATTTTAAAATTAACGGTATATATTTTGAATACACAAATTTTGAGGTGGTAAATGGATATAATACACCAGCTTGTTATGGTGGTGTAATTAAAGAAAATGGTCAGCACCTTAAAATTAAATACATAGAAGACGATGTTGGAAACAATATTATTTTGTATATAGAAGAAGTTGAATAGTGTTAAGAGGCTTTTTGATTTTTATATATTTTTTCAACTTGGTTTGCGTAGCGGCTCATACTTTTTATGCTATACTGAAACACAGGCGGTGATGAAATGTACATACTGATATTAACTATCATTTTTGCAAGAATTTGTACAATTTATGACAGCAGAAGTTCAAAAGGCAAATATATAACCATAAAAAATAAGACTTTGGCGAAATTGTTGATTGAAAAAGAACACTTTTTTGACAAAGGTAAAAAAACATTACAAAAAGACCGAAATAAAATGTCTATTATTGGGTTAATATTTTATTTGTGCAATCTTTTTATTATTATACTGTCGGTAATTCTTTCGTTTTTACCAAAAATTTCTTGTAAACCCTTTGAAATTGATACAAACAAGCTGTATTTGTTTGCCGATACAATAAACCTAAAAATTCCAATTTGTTTTACAATGATACTTTTGTGTGCAGAGTTTTTGTATTTTGGCATTACGTTGTTTCGTGATATTAAAAAGGTTGAACAAAAATGGATTAAGTGGTTAATTTTTGTTAGTTCAATAATTATCGGCTTGGTTTGTGGTGCGGTAATTATTGAAATGTTTTTTGAATTATTTAGATGGTGAAAAAATTAAAATTCCACAGTTTTTAGTTAAAAATGTGGATGGTTTGATTTTAGGACAGTCGGGGACGCCTGTCCCTACGAATATAAAATTCAATTTATTGCAAAATAACGGAACAACACACTGGTTGGTCTCGCACTGCGGTGCTCGGTCCCGCCACGGCTCTGACAGTCCACCGGACTGTCATTCACTACCGTGTCGCCCGCTTCGCTAACCCTACGGTTATATCAATTTAGATACATATAATTTGTACCCGTCGGCGAAGTTGATGTATAACTTTACCATGTGCCTTTATCGAAATTATGCTAAAATAAATACAAGAGGTGTTATTATGAAAAAATATTTTGTTTTGTCTCTTTGTTTAATAATTCTTTTATCTTGTTGTAGTTGTAATCCTAGAGGTGCAACTATGCCTGATGGTTCTATACAGTATAGGCAGTCAAATATTTCTAATAAAAAGGAACTTGAATTTAAGGATGAAGACGGTAATGTTTTGCTTAACGAGAAAGACGTTGCCTGGGTTTATGAAAAATATTCAGAGGATGCCGGTTATCATTTAATATTAGAATTCACTGCTGATGGTACAGCAAAATTGGCCGAGGCAACAAAAGATAATATCGGAAAAGAAATTCTGCTTTTTGCTGACGGTGAAAAGATGTTTTCGGCGATGGTAGTGGCAGAAATTACAAATGGCAAAATTGCTATTACAGGAAAAGCGTCAAATTACAGACAGTTAATGTCGCTTAATGAAAAAATCACCGGTTGAGCTTTGGCTGAAAAACTTTTAAATGATACGGTTTTTCACGTTACTGTGGGAACGATTGGGGATTAATCTGACTTAACATAAACGTATAATACACTTAAAGGTCGGTGATGATATGAAAAGATTCGTTTCAATATTTGTTGTTTTTATCCTGTTGTTTTCTCTTACTGCTTGCTCTGATACAACTGTCAAGGGCGGTGTTGTTCGTGAATCCACTTATGGCAACGCAGAACTTGATATTATGCCACAGAAACTCTTGGAAAAAATAAATATTGGCGATATTGTTGTGGTAACAATTGGCGATTTTAGTGAGGAAATGTCTTTTGTTGATAAACTAATTGAGGAAGATGGAAAACTCCAACTATTCTTCGACGAACAAGACCACAATATTAATATTTGTATTTTTAATCAAAGATTTTGCGATACATACGGTATTGAAGTGGGTGCGAAAGTAACGATAAAGAAAATATAATATAGAAAATCAAGCTTTTAGACTATTTACCAACCTCTGTTCAATTTTGTGAGCAGGGGTTTTTCTTTTTTACTCATCAATTAAAAGACTATTTTTAAAAAGAAATATTGATGAAGTTTATTGTTTTGTGTTATATTAAAATAAAAAATTTAAAAAATAGTGAGAGTTTTTACTTATATAATCGTCTAACAAGTAAGGAGAAGGAGGAATACCAAGTGGATAACGGTGTAAGTAGCTACCGCCGTTTTCTTAGTGGTGATGATGAGGGGTTAACCTTAATTATTAAAGATTATAAAGACGGTTTTATTCTTTATTTAAACAGTTACGTTAACAACATTTACATAGCTGAAGAAATAATGGAGGAAACCTTTTTTAAGCTTGCGGTTAAAAAACCTAAATTCAACGAAAAAAGTTCATTTAAGACGTGGCTTTACACCATTGGGCGAAATGTTGCAAAGGATTATATTAAGCATAATGCAAAATTTTCTATGTCGCCAATTGAGGACGTGGAAAAATATTTAAAAGACGAAACGAACCTTGAAAACCTATATATTAAAAGCGAAAGAAAAATTATTGTACATAGGGCTTTATGTAAATTAAAGCCAGAATATTATCAGGTTTTATGGCTCAGTTTTTTTGAAGAGTTTACCAATCAAGAAATAGCGAAAATAACGGGAAAATCAAAAAGACAGGTTGAAAATTTGTTGTATAGAGCTAAGCAATCTCTTAAATTATTACTTAATAAGGAGGGGGTTTCAATATGAAAAGCTATGAAGAAATAGCTAATACCGTTTTTAAGCGCAGGGATAAATATATAGCAAACAAGAAAAAGAAAAAAAGAATTATAGTATCTATTTTCGTTCCAACAGTTTGTTGCATTTGCTTAATTTTGGGGTTGGGTCTTTGGCAAAACGGTTTTTTTAACAATATTCCGGTTTCGAAAGACCCTCAAAACGTTTTGAGCGGTGACACAAGCAACCCAACAGATAATAATACACAAAACAATAATTCGGTATCTCAGCCTTCAAACAGCAACAGCTCGCAGGATAGTACCGAGGGGGACGACGTTACTTCCTCAACCCCAAGTAAAAATGAAAATTCAAATCCGTCAGAGGACACCTCATCAAATGAATCGCCAACCTATCCTCCGGTTGTGGAAGGTAATTATTTTATAGACAGTATAGATAAAGTGAATTTTTATTCTGCCAAAAAGGTTATTGACGAAAATTCCTTCTGGCCTTTTTCGACCGGCGGTAATTTTGCCGCCCCAAAAGTCGCGCCGCTTAGTAATATTTACGTAACCTATCCTATTGACCGTGATAAAGTTTTTACCACAACAATGGTTACCTATTTTACTATTAACCTTTATAACGAAGACGGTTTTTTGGCACAAAAGCTTGGCGGAACGGGACTTGTTGAGGTTGTTGTTACCGAAAACAATATAAATGGAGTCGAGTCAATTATAACCTTTAAAAGAGAAAATAGGTATTATAGCTGTATTATGAACGGTGAAAGCCACTATACAAATTCTGATATAATTAGCCGAAATTTTTCTTCCCACAAGTATATTAACGGCTTTAGCGTTGTTAAAAATCTTGAACAGGAAAATTATAAGTTTATTGTATATTATGATGGCGCAAAGGTTGTGGGGTTTGAATGTGCCTCGTTTGATGGTGTAACCGAAAAATATGAGGTTGACGAGGTAAAGCTTGTTGATGATTATTGTGTTGTTATTTACACCAAAAAAACCTTTACCATAGCCCAGTTGGAAGCTTATTTTAAAAAAGAAGCCTTTGGGCTTAATTTTAAAAAGAATAAAAGTGATTATTCAAAGATAATGATGTAAAATAATTTATGACGTGTTATAATATCTTAAACAAGGGGTGTATAAAAATGAAAAAAGTTATATGTTTAACGATTGTTTTGGTTTTGATTATGGGTGTTTTTACCGCTTGTAATAAAAACCAAAAGCAAGAGCCTGCAAACAATAGCGAAAATTCGCAAATAACCGGCACAAATAATACCGTTTCGGAGCAAGAAAATTTAAATAATTCAAAAGAAAGCGTTTCTTCAAAGCCAAATAAAACAAACAGCGCTAACAAAAATGAAGAAAACAAAACCACACAAAGCAATTCTAACAAAGAAAATGCTACTGTGACCGATAAGGGTTCGTCTTCTGATAATAGTGTTGCTGATAATATAGACAACGGCGTTTTAAAAAGCGCAAGCACAGAGCAAATGGTCGTGCCCGAAAATATGCAGTTGTTAAGCAAGAGTAGCGCAAGGGAAGAAAACATCGGCCAAAGTATCAGAACAACGGTAGGCATATACGAGCTTGACGGCGGTGTGGTAAATTGGATAACCGAAGATGATTATATTTACGCTATAACCGAAGGCAACAACCGACTTGTTGTAATAAATTCGAAAAAAATGATGGCAATTGCCAACATTCCCCTTGCAGGAAAACCTGCAGAAATTAATATTTATGGAAATAAAATTTATATTTCGTTACCCGACTTATGTAAAATTGACGTTTTTTCAAAATCAAGCTATTCTAAACTATCTTCACTTTATTTTGAACACGAGGTTTCATCCTTCTGTATTGACGGCAATTATGTTTATTACGCCGAACACGACCAGTGGTGCGATGTGTTCAGAAAGAATATTGTAACCAATGAGTTAGTACCAATTTATCCGGATAGTGGTTGGTCTTTTTATCAACCTAAGCTGTATTTGAATAAGGAAGACAATATTTTATATATTGGCGAAACCGCCTATACCGGTTGTGGACTATATTATTTTGATGCAACCACGTTAGAGCTTAAGTGCAAATTTGAAAAGAATGATTATGGAATTTTTAATCATACTAAAAGTATTTTCCACATTGGCGACGAAATTTTCTGGGGTAATTATCGTTTGTCGGACACAAACGCAAAAGAAATTATTGGAAGATACGGTGTGGCCCAGTATGGCAGCGTTAACTTTGCATCAAATGCCGTGGTTTCAACCTATGAAGGTCTGTTTTTGACCGACACCTATGAATGCATTATCAATTATTTTGATGACGATTTTGATTATGAATATATACTTGTAACAGACTCTTATAACGTTTTCTTCAGGGATAGAGACCACTTTGAACGCAACATAATTATAGGGGTAAATTTTGGGGTGCAATAATTAAGTGAAAAAGCTTTTTATACTAACTGTTACAGCCTTATTGATTGTTTGCAGTTTTTCTGCCTGTAAGGGAAACGCGCGGCAAGATGTTAAGAAAAACAACATTATTATAAAGGAAGAATCTTCTGTTGAATCAAGCCCTTCAATTGACACGAATACCTATTCTGATGTAAGCTCGACAACTGAATGTAAAGACGTTTTTAAGGATGAAGAGGTTGAAGAAGAACTTGAAGAAGTTAAAGAAGAACTTGAAGAAGTTGAAAAGGAAAAAGATGAAGCCACAGTAGAATTGGTTGGTGTAAACAAGCTTCGTCCCGATTATGACTTGGGTACTTGTAAGGATTTAAGCGGTAACGTTACGGTTGTAATTTTTTACTTGAATGATTTTGAAAGCAGTTGGACAAGTGAAAAAATTAATAAATTTACCGAAAGGGAAGTTAAACCGGGCTTAAGGTTTTTGGAAAATTCTGCCCTAAAATTTGGGATAAACCTTAGTATAAAAATTGAGGAAATTCATTCTGATATATATTATGAGGATGAAGTTGAAACAAATATCAAGGAAAGCGGATATGCCACAATAAACGCTTTGGATGCGGCGGCAAAAAGCTTGGGTTATTCGAGCGACCAAGATTTTATAAACAGTTATAAGAAAAAATATTCAACCGAGGTTATTTGTTATTGTGTTTTTAATAAGGAAGGCAATTCGTATGCTTTAAATCCAAAACGGGGCACCGACATTGATATTGAAGAGCACGTTTTGTTATTTGCGTATGACATTGGTTCAACAGGCCTTGAACCTGTGGGCTGTCAATCTTCGGTGGTTGCACATGAAACCTTGCATCTTTATGGGGCGGAGGATTATTACAATCCCGAAGAAAGAAAAACATTGGCGAAAGAATATTACCCGAATGATATAATGCTTTCTTGTAAATACTTTTTGTCGTTGAATGATTTTGGCGATATTACCGCATTTTATGTTGGATGGATAGATGATGTACCAAATTTGCTTTTTGAAGAAACGTGGTAATTGGGGATATATATTTCAATCTTCAACCGGTTCTTAACAACACTGCACCACCGGATTTTTTAACTTCTATTAGTTTTGCTTTACAGTAATTGGAGTTTTCTGAACTTCACAATTGGTTAATTAAAAGCTTGCCTAAAAATATTATGTATGTAGAAGCGTATGCAAATAAAAAGAATATCAAATTGCAAAATATTTCATAATCCGCAAGGATTATTTCATATCGCATAGCGATATTTCATTACATTTTGCCCCACCACCGCTTTTATGCTATGGTTGTGCTACAATAGGGACAAATAATTATTTAGTCTTCCCCTTTTTATCAAATGTGTAAGGCAAGGCAGGAATAGCCGACATACTTTTGGCAGTTTTACTGCTTAAAAACAAAGTTTTTAACAGAATTTCTTATGGTATAATTTTAAAAGTGCCAGTATGATTTTTGTCATACCATCAAAAATAGAGTTATCTCGTAATATCGGGATAACTCTATTCTCATATATATCTTGAAAATTTTAATAGAAAATGTTATATTAAATATAAGAAAATGCTTGTTTTTATGCGGAATTTTTAACTTGTGGAAATGACTTCCACAAGTTAGAACAGTAGCCTCCACTTGTCAGGGGAGGCAAAACGAAGTTTTGACGGAGGGGTAGTTTTTCTCTCCCTCAGTCAGCTTCGCTGACAGCTCCATCGTCAGAGGGAGCCGAAGGCTAATTTGTTTCTAATTTGACACAAGCATATAATAAACCCAAGGCAGTGATGATATGAAAAAAATGATTGCAGTTATTTTTTCTCTTTTTATGATTTGTACTTTTTCTGCTTGTTCATCAGAGAAGAATAATGAGGAAATCTTAATCACATCTCAAAATAGTCCCGACGGCAATTATTCAGTATGCTTATATCAAGTGGGAAGCCCACAATGGTCTTTTGGTTCGGTAGGTGCCAAGCTGGTTTTAAAAAAGTCAAATGGTGAAATTGTGGATGAAAAAGCATTTTCATTGGCAAATGATGGCGCGGGAGTTTATGAAGGCAATTTAAAATCGATTACTTGGTTGGAAAATGAGGTTGAGATTTTAATGGATGCAGATGAATGGCCGGAAGAATACTATGTTTTAAATTATGGCGAAAAGTAATGAAAATCAGGTTTTTCAACCATTTCTTTTTTGGTCAGTAGAGCCAGAAAAAACTCTTGTTCGAAAGAACAAGAGTTTTTTCAGTTATATTCGCCTTACGGCGAGTTGTATTGCTTCGCAGTGATATTTAGGCTACTCCTAAGTGATATTGCCCGTTGGGCAGTTAAGAGGCGAATATAATACCACTTTTGCGATAGCAAAAATATTACTATGCCGTAAGGCATAATATCACTCTGTGCAAAGCACAGAATATCACTTACTCTTGCGCCTTCACCGCATTCATGCTATGGTTGAGTTACAATAGGGACAAATTGATTTGTCAAAAATATTTATCAAAAACATCTTTATAATTTTGTTTATACCACATAAGAATCAAAGCATACTTAACAAAAAGAGCACCATGAGACTTTGGGAAAAGATACTTAA
>JAGAPJ010000109.1 GCA_017623315.1 Clostridia bacterium
TGGATGTTACGGTAAGCTCTGCAGTTACCTTTTCAGCGGGAATATAGGGCTTAAATTCATTTTTATTGTCCATATTCTCTCCATTCCGTCGGAAAACCGACATTTTTTATTGAGTGGTCTTTAAATAATACCACAAAATTCACTTTAGTACAATAAATTTATTTGCATTTTTTAAGAATTTCCAAAAGCAGCTTAAAGGTGCGCTCGATTGAGGAAATGCTTGCGCGTTCATTAACGGTGTGAACGTCAAAAAGTGCGGGGCCCATTGCGATACAGTCTATACCCTGAATTTTTGAAGCAAACACCGCACATTCAAGACCTGCATGAATTGCTTCAGCCTTAGGCTCTTCATCAAAAATCTGCTTATAAACCTCAGTATAAGTATCACGCAAGGGCGAATCGGTACGATATTCCCAAGGGGGATAAAAACCACTTGTTTCATAATTCGCGTTAACGCCCTTTGCAAAACATTCTAACTTATCTGCTAAAGCATTAAGAGCCGACTTATTATTGCTTCTTAAAGCAAACTGCATTGAAATGTCACTATCATTAGTTTTTAAAATACCTAAATTAAGCGAGGTTTCAACCAAATTTTCAATATCGGCACTCATATTCAAAACACCGTTTGGTACACAGTTAAGGGTTAAAATTAAGCTTTTAGCCGATTTTTCATCCAAAACCTCAAATTCACCGCTATCACCTTTAATAAACTGTGCATTAAAATTTGGCTCAGCCGATTTTATTTCTTCCTTTAATTCCGAAACATAAAGATTGACAGCCGACACAAGCGAGTCGGCATCGTCACAGCAGAGCTTAATTTCGCACCTGTTTACAATAGCATTAGTTTTGTCACCGCCGTTAACCGAAATTATACCAAAATCAAAGCGGTTGCTTAATCTATAAAGCAATCTGCCTGCCAACATATCGGCATTATAGCGGTTTTTATTAATATCAACACCCGAATGGCCACCTAAAAGCCCTGCCAAAACAACCGTTACGGCGGTGCCTGTCATTTCTTCAAGGCTAAAAGGTATACTCATTTTAAAATCAACGCCGCCCGCGCAGGAAACGGTAACAACACCATCCTCCTCAGAATCAAGGTTTATCATTCTTTTGGCGGTAAGGTTTGACATATCAAGTGCTCCTGCGCCAAGCATACCGATTTCCTCATCAGTAGTAAAAACTGCCTGAATTTCAGGGTGGGCAATTTCATCATTTTCCAAAATGGCAAGCACCATTGCAAGCGCAATTCCGTTATCGGCGCCTAAGGTGGTGCCTTCAGCCTTAATAAAATCACCATCGGTATAAACCTTTAATGAATCTCTTAAAAAGTCAAAGTTACTGTCAGGTGTTTTTTGGCACACCATATCCATATGCCCCTGCAAAATAACAGGTGCGGCATTTTCGTAACCTTTTGTTGCGGGTTTGAAAATTGACACGTTATTTGCAGCGTCCTTAATATAACGAAGTTTGTGTGCTTTTGCAAATTCTACACAGTAATTCGAAATTTTTTCCATATCACCCGAGCCGTGCGGAATTTCGCATATTTCTAAGAAATAGTCAAACACGCGCTTACTGTCATAATTTGTCAGCATTTGCATATTAATTCATTCTCCTAAATTGTATTGAAGTTATTATAGCATAACCAAATTTATATATCAATAACAAATACTTGTCTATTTTATTGTTGACATAACCCGTAAACGCCTATATAATTAAAATATATCAAAATTTCTAGGAGATTTTTTTATGAAAAAGACTTTAGCAATCTTACTTGCGACAATGCTCCTTTTTTCCTTTGCTGCTTGTGGCAATAAAGAAAACCCTGACGATACAACGTCAACCCCTACTTCAACTCCCAGTGCCTCGCAAGGCGGTAATACAGAGGAAAACCAAAACGACGGCCAAAATGAAAGCCAAAATAACAGCCAGGGAGGTACTCAAAGCGGTACTCAAAGCGGTACTCAAAGTGGAAATCAAAGTGGTAACTCCAATACCGTAACACCTCCTGTTATTGAAGATACAAACAAAGAAGACATTACTGCTTACGTGCCTTATGGTGCTACAAGCAACGGTGACGATGACTCACAATATTTCCCTCCTCAAATGGATTCAAGCGGAAATATGTCACCTGGTGTTACAATTGGCGGTCTTCCCTTTGAATTGCCCGAATTTTTTGAAGTTGAAAAGGCAATAAGAATTTGCAAAAGTAAAAATACCACAGTTACCGTAGCAAAGCTTGCTGAATTCGCTAATGAATATGCCAAGGCTTACAACAAGTATTATTCAACCAGCAATTATAAATTAACTGTAAGTGCTTCGGGCAACGTTATTAAATACACCTATACTGTAAGCGGCAAACCCGCCGAAAGAAGAAACTATATTATAGAAGGTCGCATTGAAGAGCATATTGAAAAAAATAATGCTTTTTATAAGGCACAGGTTAAAAAATATAAGGACACTGTATCAAGCTGTGGCGGTATAGAAATCTGCATAGTAAGAGCTGACAATGACCCCAACCTCAACAAAGCCGACTATAATAAAAACATAACCACCATTAAAGTTTCATAAAAAATAACCCCCGAGAGAGACACTTCGTAAAGAAGTTGTCTCTCTCGGTTTTTATCTATAAAAAGAAATGACACTTTGCACATTGAATGTGAAAGTGTCATAGTGAGTTATTTTTATTTCTTTTCAACAATATTGTCGTTTGATTTAATTATAGCATTTTCGGGATATACACCGCGAAGTGAATTAAGCGGATATGCGCGTGAATCCTTGCCTATAACAGTGCCTGGGTTTAGCACACAGCCACAGCCTATATCTGCCCTGTCACCTAAAATTGCACCAAGCTTACGAAGACCTGTTGCATAGTCTTGGTCACCGCGCACCGTAACGTTAGAGCCGTCGCCCTTAAAGTTAGAGCATATTGCTCCTGCACCAAGGTGAGCCTTATCACCCAAAACCGAGTCGCCTACATAATTATAATGCGGTACCTGTACACCGTCGCACAAAATAGCATTTTTAAGCTCGGTCGAATTACCGATAACACATTTTTCACCAATGATTACGCTTCCCCTTATATACGCACCGGGACGAATTTCGGTATTTGCACCGATAATTGCCGGACCTTCAATATAAGCGGTAGGGGCGATTTTTACATTTTCGCCCATTAAAATATTACCGTCAATTAAGGTATAACCCTCCACACCGTCGTTAATAAGAGCTTTTAAATAGTTTTTAATTTCAGGAAGCGCTTCCCAAGGGTATTCAAATTTTTCTAAAAAGGGTTTTATAAACTTATTGTTTGTTGCAAACAATTCCTTAGTTTTAACAATTTTATTCAACTAAAAAGCCCCTTTCTTTTACTGTATCAGCAATTGTCTGAGCATAGCTATGGCATTTTTCCATGCTTTCAGCCTCAATCATTATTCTTACTACAGGCTCGGTACCGCTTTGACGTAAAAGCACTCTGCCGTTGCCGTCAATAAGGGCGTCAACCTCTTTTACGCTTTGTAAAACAGCTTCATCGTTAACGGTTTGGTTTTTATCCTTAACACGAATATTCTTAACGTATTGCGGATATAAGGTTACAGCCTCGCAAAGCTTTGCAAGTGACTGCTTACTGTCGCAAATTTCCTCAAGCAGCATTATGGCGGTTAAAATACCGTCACCTGTGGTGGCATATTTCTTAACAATGATGTGACCTGACTGCTCACCACCCAAGGAATAATCGTTATTTTGCATACATTCATATACAAAACGGTCGCCAACAGCTGTTTGCTCGCACTTAAGCCCAGCTTTTTCAAGTGATTTAAAGAAACCGCTGTTTGACATAATGGTAGCAACTACAGTATCACCGTTTAACATACCGCGTGACTTTAAGCGCTTGCCCAAAATGTACATTATTGCATCACCGTCAACTACGTTACCGTTTTCATCAACGGCAAGACAACGGTCGGCGTCACCGTCAAAGGCAAAGCCAAGGTCTAAATGTTTTTCCCGAACCAACTGGCATAATTTTTCCATTTTAGTTGAGCCGCAGTCAAGATTAACGTTAAGTCCGTCAGGCTCGTCACCAATAACGTAAAGCTGTGCACCTAAAGCACCGAAAACGGCAGAAGCAATATTCCACGAAGCACCGTTTGCACAGTCAAGACCGATTTTTAACTTTTTATAAGAATTTGACGCCAAAGAAATTAAATACCCAACGTAACGGTTACGACCCGAAACGTAGTCAACAATACAGCCGATTTTTTCCTTTGTAGCAAGCGGTAAATCGCTGTCGGTTATACCCAAAGTCGATAATTCGCCGTCGAGATAAGCTTCGATAAATGCAGTTGTACCGTCATCAAGCTTTTCACCGTATCGGTTAATAACCTTAATACCGTTGTCATAAAACGGGTTGTGTGACGCAGTAATCATAATACCGCAGTCAAAACCGTCAAGACGTGTTACGTAGGACACGCTTGGGGTGGTAGTTACGTGAAGCATATACGCATCCGCACCCGATGCCGTAATGCCTGCCGCAATTGAATATTCAAGCATATAGCTTGAACGTCGGGTGTCCTTGCCGATAACAATTTTAGGACGGTAGCCCTTCTTTTGACAACCAGAAAGGGCCGAAGAATAATACCAACCCAAAAATCTACCAACCTTGTATGCCTGCAAGGAGGTTAGACCCACGTTTGCTTCACCGCGGAAGCCGTCGGTGCCGAAGTATTTGTTTTTAATTTGTGGCTTTGCTTCGGTTTTAATTTCAACCGTATCACGTAAAAGGTCGTCGGCAGTTACGCCAAAGAAATCGCAAAGCATTAAAATTTTGTCAATTTGCGGTACTGCTTCGCCAATTTCCCACTTGGAAACCGACTGACGTGAAACCGAAATTTCCTCCGCCAATAATTCTTGAGATATGCCTTTTGCTATTCGCATTTGTGTTATTTTTTGTCCAATAGTCATAATAAATTACCTCAATTATTTTATACGTCAAAATAACGCTTTGTATTCATAATAACAAAACTTTACATATATAACAACCAACCGCACCTTGAACATTTTGCAACCAACAGTTGCAAAATCTGATTTTTAATGTTATTTTATTATGAAAATTGTGTTTTTTCAAGTTGTTTTTTGCAAATTTAAGTTGGAAACTGCAAATTTACCGCAAAAAATAAAGGAACATATTGTTCCTTTATTTTTTGCGATTAATTATATTTTTAATTGTGTTAGATTATATCAACCTTAATAAGATTAGTGTTACCTGTTTGACCGTTGGTTACACCCGCAGTCATAACAATTTTATCGCCCTTCTGGAGTGAAAGTGCGTCCTTTGTAATTTTAGCCGCATTATAAAACAACACGTCGGTTGAATTGTGGCTTTCGCATATCATGGGAATAACACCCCACGAAAGCGAAAGACGACGCCAAGCTTTTTCGCTTGTGGTAATACCAATAATCGGCACGGCGGGGCGGAAGCGCGACACCATACGTGCGGTCGAGCCTGAAAGCGAGCACACGGTAATAGCCTTTGCACCAATGTCAATAGCCATACCGCAGGTTGCGTGGGAAATAGCGTCCACAGTGTTTTTAATTTTAAATTCACGTGTTAAAAAGCGCTTTTCGTAATGGATATTTTCTTCGGTATTTTTAGCGATTTGCGCCATTGTTTTAACCGCTAAAACAGGGTATTTACCCGCAGCAGTTTCACCCGAAAGCATAATTGCGCTTGTACCGTCGTAAACGGCGTTAGCAACGTCGGAAATTTCAGCACGGGTGGGACGTGGATTTTGAATCATAGATTCAAGCATTTCGGTTGCAGTTATAACACGCTTACCAAGTAAGCGACACTTGGTGATAAGTTTCTTTTGAATTGCAGGTAATTCCTCAAACGGAATTTCCACACCCATATCACCGCGGGCAATCATAATGCCGTCACATTCTTCGCAAATTTCGTCAATATTATCCACACCTGAACGATTTTCGATTTTAGCAATAATGCCAATATCCTCACCGCCGTTTGCTTTAACGAATTCCTTAACGTCTAATAAATCTTGCTTTCTGGACACAAATGAGCAGGCGATAAAATCAATACCGTTTTGGATGCCGAATAAAATATCCTCTTTGTCCTGTTCGCTTAAATAAATTTGCTTTAAGGTCTTGTTAGGAAAACTCATGCTCTTGCGGTCGGAAAGCTCGCCACCTACCAAAACCTCGCAAATAACATCGGTTGGGTTAGTTTCCTTAACCTCAAATATTAAAAGACCGTTATTTAAAAGAATTTTATCACCAATTGATAAATCCTTAGCCAAATTCTTATAGTTAACCGCTACCATTTGCTCGTCACCGTCAATATCGTCAGCGGTAAAAACAAAGGTGTCACCCTCGTTCAAAAACACCTTACCGTTTTTAAATGTTTTAATGCGGTATTCGGGACCTTTGGTATCAAGCAAAATTGCAATAGGCAAGCCCAATTTTTCACGCACCTTTTTTACCGTATCAATACGGCGTTGGTGGTCAGCGTGTGTATTATGTGAAAAGTTCATACGGGCAACGTTCATACCCGCTTTTGCCATTTCGGTTACAATTTCCTCGGTTTCGCAGGCAGGACCCAGCGTACAAACAATTTTAGTTTTTCTTAGCATTTTAAACACCTCTTTTTACTCGTTGTTATTTTACCATATAATAGAATAATATTACAATATGTAAATAAGGTATTTTGTGGTAAAAATAAATATGGTTGGTATTCCAAATTATAGTTTTTCGCTCGGTTGAATTGGTTGCACATCGTAGGGGCGAACTGCGTTCGCCCGTAAATGAATGTAGATTGCTAGCGGGCGAACACAGTTCGCCCCTACGAA